>CBAAAA010000187.1:0-8720 GCA_964658695.1 uncultured Solirubrobacteraceae bacterium
AGAAGGTCATAAGCGCTCTCGCCCATTAGATCCGTGGGTTCATAGAAGCCACTGGCGCTGATTGCCGGCCCCGGGCCGGTCTGTCTCTTTGCAGACAAAGCCGACGCCAGCTTGCCGCGATCGCCAGCCAGCCGAAGTTCAAAACCCTTTGCCACTGCTGGGCCCTCAACATAATCAGGGTACGTCAGGTGTTTGTTCCCAATGTTGGAATGCGGGCTCATTACTTGTATGTTGTTGAGGCCGAATACGCCTGTCACGACATGTGACAACGAGGCGGGAATGACCGGGTCGCGATCGTTCGAGAATACCGTGGCTCCGTTCAGCTGATAACGGTTGATAGTCACGCCGAGCGCTTTTTGGATTTGAGACACAGGAGCTTCGACGTCCACAAGCAACCGGTTGGGATAGCGATGGGTTATCGTCAGCCCCTGCGACATTGCCCAATCCACAACTGCCTGTTCATCTTCCGCAGACGGTGAAAACCGGGCGTTCCACTCGGCTGCAGTCAAGAATTTGCGATATCCCGGACTACCCGGTGTGTATAGCTCCTCAAGAAACCGTTGCTCCTCATCAGGTCTTGGCGGTCTCATTCCGATAGCGAGGCGGAGCTTCTGAGCTTGGTCGTAGGGGCCGGCAAGTCGAGCGGAACGGTCCATAACCTGAACTGGCGTGCGAATGCCGGGCCTGGCTTCCATCCCTGCCGTTTGGGCGTATAGAAATCCCGGAAGGAACAGCGCTAGCGAAATCTCTGCAAGTGCCGTGTACGAAAACTTCACAATTACTTCTCCTGGCGAATGTCGTTTTCGTAGACGGATACCCTGACTCTTGAAGTGCCCGCCGGAGTGCGACTGGCAAGCTCAGGTCCAGGTCTATGCGGTCTCTACTGACAACATGCGAAATCTGGAGCGGAAAATGACACGTTGCGAAGATTTATCGAGAAGAATTCAAGTGGGCCGCGAGTTGCCGTGCGCGTGGTGTATCCTGATGCGGACGAAAGGGCCGCGAGCGGCATTGTCATGCGTCGTTGACAACCGCTCCGCCGAGGCTTGTTACACTCTCTTTTGTTGAACCGCTTATCCTACAAGACTGCGTTCTGGATTTCGCAGGTCACGGTTCTTCTACTTTCAACCTCGGCCCAAACAACACCGCGCGCGAGAGATTTAGGCATTCCATTTGAGGGAAAGCCCGGCAAGCTCGACGCCATTACCGATGTGGTCGGAATTGAAATCGGCCATACAACCTTAATTTCAGGAAACGGAAAATTACAGCGTGGGATTGGACCCATTCGAACAGGAGTCACCGCTATATTGCCGCGGGGCAGGAATGATTCGACGCCGGTTTTTGCGTCTTCCTTTTCGCAAAACGGAAACGGTGAGATGACAGGCGTCGCCTGGGTTGAGGAATCAGGCTTCGCTGAAGGGCCGATACTGTTAACCAATACGCACAGCGTGGGACTTGCCAGAGACGCTTCAATCAAGTGGCAAATTCAACGCGCCGAACGAACTTCCAAACCTTTCCCACTGTGGTCGTTGCCCATTGTCGCTGAGACATGGGACGGGTTTCTAAATGATATTAACGGTTTTCACGTCAAGGAAAACGACGTGTTCGCCGCTCTCGACTCCGCCCATGGCGGGCCTCTAGACGAGGGTTCAGTCGGCGGTGGAACTGGGATGGTGTGTTATGGATTCAAGGGGGGAATCGGGACTTCTTCGAGATTAATCGAGATCGAGGGTCTGCCCTACGCGATCGGAGTTCTCGTTCAATGCAACTGTGGGAGACGTACGCAGCTAACTATTGCTGGTATTCCCGTGGGGCGTGAGATCACCGGGGAAATCCCTTATGCTCAGAACGCACCTTGGATCGGACAAGATGTTGGATCGATCATTATTATCGTTGCGACCGACGCACCGCTTCTTCCGCATCAGTTAAGACGCCTTACCAAGCGGGCCACCATGGGCCTTGCACGGACTGGTTCCACGTCTGGGAACGGCTCGGGCGATCTATTTCTGGCGTTTTCGACCGCCAACAAATTGACTGCTGAAAAAGGTGTTGGTGATGTGAAAGTGCTTGCGAATGATTCGATGAATCCGATTTTTCAGGCAACGGTTGAGGCAACCGAAGAGGCCATTGTTAACGCCATGATAGCCGGAAATACGATGGTCGGAGTTGATGACAGAAAGGTCATTGCTCTGCCTCACGACGATTTGGTCGACCTTCTAAAAAAGTACAATCGCGTTTCGAGGTAGTCGAGGCACGAAACTCAACGCCAGCCTGACCCAGCCTTTCAGGTCCGTCACCAATCCAAGGGCCAAGCAGTCATTCTGGACCCGCAATACCCGACGCTTTTTCTTGCACAGGCTGAGGCGTCCGCTACGTTGACGGAATTGCGAGCCGCACGCCTTCAGGATACAAGCCCCTCGGATCACTGACCCGGACGGCCATCCGAACAGCGCAACCAACCGCTTTGCGATCGAAAAAAACAGCTTTTCTCAGGTGATTTCAGCCGGTGCATCGGCGTCAGTGACTATCTCGATGGCTGTTTATAACAGCCCTTCGCATCCACGAACCTACATTTTTGCGAAAGGCGATTTGTAGTTAGTTAGTGAATGTAAGTGCGGACAACGTCTATACATCCGAACCAGATGCGATTATTCCACCCTGCGCGTTAAGATACCTATCTCCGTTCGTCTCCGAGTCGCCGCTTTTCCGGCGGTGCTCGTCGGCACGCAGCACCATCCGGCGAGCCCCGTCTCCGACAACAATCCGACAGAAATGCGTTCCAGAAACGCGGAAACCGCCGGTTAGTTTCGCGTCCGGCTTAATGACTTCGGCTACATGCCTGGCCCGGCTCCCCGGCGCTGCAGACGTTTATCAGGCGCGATGCGCAGTGATTTCAGAAATTCGATCACGGAATCCTGATCGTACTTACTCAGGTTCTGAAAGGCTGTATACGTATCTTCGGCCTCTCCATGGTGCGCCAGCATGGCTTCCCGCATAGTCGTATACATCCCGTGATGGCCAAAGGGATGCTGGTTCGCTATGCCCCACAGCCGCCGCGTAATGAATTTACTGTTGCCGAGCGAGAAAGAAGGCCTGCGAGCCTGCCGGCTGATTCATATCCAACGGTTCGCGATTCGGATCGTCAGGACCCGACGTGATGTCATGCAGTTTGAAATCCGAGAATGCAGCAACCCGTACGACATCGCCGGTAGGCTTGAGGCGCGGTCCCGGGAGCTCATCGCTCGTCAGATCAACCGCGACCGGTGGGGCATCGCCGGGCTGCAGATTGCCCGGCGGGTTATAGCGAATTGGGTTCGGTATAGATCCAGCCCTTTCTTTGCAAAGGAAGTTGGGGTACGTGGCAGCGGCCACAGCCGGTGTCGAGAAAAACTACGCGTCCGTTGCTGATCGCGTTGGCGATCGCGGGGTCGTTCGAAGTTACTTGGATCGGAACTGGAAGAGTCGCCTGCAACAGGGTCACTGCCGTGACATCTGCACGGGTCAACTCATTCACGACGCCATCGCCATCGGCATCCACCCCCGCGCCGAACCGCTCTTCCGGCTGGATTCCGTGGTGCGGGTTGAACGCATTGTTCGTGAATTGCCGCAGCGAAATAAAATTCCCCGCCTGAGAAAAAGGCCGAATAATCAGACTGGGTGGAATCTGCCCGGAAGTCACCAGACTGGGAGCGGGAATTCCCTCAACCCGACGGCAGCCTGGAACTGCCGTTCGAAGCTCAAACGATCATCGCAAGGCTTATTGCGCCATAGGGATCGGATAAGCAGCAATCATCGACGCACGATCACCGGGCTGCGCGGTTGGACCGCACCAGGGCGAAATCGGCTTTCAGTAACGGGTTTCCTGCTTATCCGGTATAGCCTCCGGCGATCACGGCGATGGATATATCCGCTTCAGTTATGCGAAATTCCTCGAGAACCTGCGGAAGCGTTTCACCCGGATCAAGCTGCTGGCCGGCGCCGGGCTCCAATGTGATGCAGACTAGAGATAGGTCCCATGATGCAACCCAAGCCCGAACTAGAAGACGACGACAAGCTACAGGACTCTATCGAAGTCCGGGCCTATCATCTCTGGCAGCAGCGCGGCCGGCCATGGGGTACACCAGAACTCGATTGGTTTGAGGCAGAGAGCGAACTTCACTCTGCTCCTCCTCAGGAAGCGGCGGCTGCGGACGAGTCTCCCATCACGACTGCGGCAAAACTGGTCGGCTCGGTGTGGGGTTCGGTTGCGGGTCTCGTTTCCTCTATCACGGATGCCCTCCACTCAGATTCCGACTCGTAGGTGCGCTACTCCGACGTAAACGGCGACGCCGGCAACCCCGCGCCGTTAAACAGGTTCACGGTGGGAGAGTTTTGCCAGCCATAGCGGGCATACTTCGCGACCTTTATCTCCGGGCTCGTCAGCAGGACGGCTGCTCCCTCGATGCGTGCAGCAGCAGGAGCAAAATGGCGATCGTCACCCGCGATTTCAAACCCTTCGACCGCCCCGCCTTTGGCCGTCAGCCCTCCGTCTGTGTGATCGAACCAAACCTGCACAGCGTTTCCCTGCGTGATAGCCTGCCGAAAAAGCGGACCCGAGTATTCGACCGGCTCGTGGTAAGCCAGTGCGCGAGCAGCCAGCGCTAAACGTGCGCCCACTGTTTGTTTGTCAGGTGGATGCACATTATCCGGATCGCCAATATCGATCGTGACTGCCATTCCGGTGTTCGTCAGCGACAACGTTCGCCGCTGGGCGTCTCGCACGGTCGGCCAGTCTTCCGTCTCGTTTGATGTGAAGCTGGAGATCTGCGTGAACAGAAATGGGAAGTCGCCCTGCTGCCAATGCGCCCGCCAATCACTGATCAGTGTAGAAAAGACCTGATGATAAAGATAAGCGCGGTCTCGCTTGCTGTTGGTTTCGCCCTGGTACCAGATGACGCCTTTAATTCCAAAGTCGACCGCGGGAGCAACCATGGCGTTGTATAACCAGGAAGGATCCCACGATACGGAGCTGGGATGCCACGAGTGTTTGGGCGGCTTTGCACCTGCCTGCCGCGCCGCCTCATCCTGCAATTGCTCTATACGCAGTTGAGCCGGAATATCGGCCTGCTGATCCGCCATCTTGGCCCAGGTTGCAAAGACCGGCATCAACGACGAGTCGGCGGAAAGACCACTCAAGCTGACCCAGGCTTCGGCCGGCGTGCCGCCCCAGGTAGAGTCGATCAGTCCAACCGCAACATGCTCCTTCGAGGCGATCTCACGGCCGAAGAAATAGGCGACAGCGGAGAACTTAGCGGCGGTTTCAGGAGTGCAGTTGGTCCAGGCAACTTTGTCCTGAAAATCGTTCAGCGGGTAAGACGATGCGGCATGCGGAACGAAGAGCAGCCGCAAATTTGGCTGGCTTGCATTCCTGATCTCCTCCGCTCCGTTCTTGAGAACAGCTGACCCGGGAAAACCGCTTAACGGCATCTCCATATTGGATTGGCCGGACGCGAACCACACATCGCCGATCAATATATCTTCTAAAACCAATTGATTTGAGCCCGCTACAGACAACTGAAAGGGACCGCCTGCCGGTTCGGGCGGCAGATAGAGGCTCCAGCGGCCGAATGCATCCGTCGTCGTTGCTTGACTCGTTCCGTTGAGAGATGCGGAGACCTTTTCGCCCGGATCAGCCCAGCCCCAGACGTGAATCGGACGATCGCGCTGCAGAACAGCATGGCTGCTGAATAGCTTCGGAAGGCGAATCGCCGCACTGGCGCCAGCAGCCGTGATGGCAAGAAGGAGCACCAGCAGCGAGGATCGAAGCATCGGGAGAGACATTCAGAGACACTATATCCTGGCGTTTGCGGATCGTGAGGGGGTTGGCCCAAGCTACTCGTCCCGAAGCAACGGCTTTTTCGTGTACTGTGCGGGCAGGGACACAATAGGATCGGCGAGGATAGCCGCCCCGCGTCGGCGACCCACCACGCGAACGTAACCCAGGTAGTCACCACGATCAGCCTCCAGTGCGTCGATTTCTACGGTATTGTCAGGGGCCACAACTTTGTGCCAGTCGAGCCACAATCGCCAACCATCTGGCAGAGTATCGGCTGCCTCAATCTGCATAATGCCGGTCCGCTGCCAGTGTCGCCGCCACCAGGCCGCCGAATGCAGGCACCAATGATCGTGAGTCCACCACTGGGAAAGATGACCGGGAACGGAACCTTCGATTTCGTTGATCAGTCCGGCGCCGGCAATTCCCACCTGGCCTCCCGGCTTCACAAACCGGGCAAGGTAGTTCAAGTACAGATCGTCTGTGCCGTAGTAGACGAACGAATCAATACTCAGGATGGCGTCAAAGAATTCCGTGGAAAACGGCAGCGACCGCGCATCCGCATGGACTGGGAACACGCCATCTTCGACACCGGCATCCCGGATTCTCTGGGCATTTTCCGAGGCGTCGAACCAAAGGTCGGTTGCCCAAACGAGCGCACCAAATTCGCGGCGTATGAAAATTGACGAAGACGCCCGTCCGCAACCAAGGTCGAGCACCCGCATGTCCGGCTGCAAGCCCACCTCTTCGGTGAGCCATTCGGTCAGCCAGAGTGAATTGGCGCCTCCGCTGACACTGGCTTTGACCCAATCCGGGTGGTATTGCGAAGAGCGAGGAAAGCGCGGAGAGACGAGTAGCTTTTCAGACGTCACGCTGCTCCCAAGTCTCGCACCGGTGGTTGCAAAGGGGTGAGCCGGACGCTTCTTGTGTCGATCCGGCTCAGCCTTGCGCGGTGGTGGGGTGGTTAGAGAATGTCGGCCACTGTCGTTCGAGCGTAATGCGCGTACCGGTCAAAAGGCCCGTGAAGGCTGCATAAGCTTCTCCGTTGGGCTGGTGCGCGACGAGCGTGAACGTTCCATTTCCAATATAGTGTGTTCCGTCGGCGGAGACCTTCATCGATTTCCGTGATGCGCGTGGGGCCGGTCCGGGTCGCCGACTACGCCGTTGGGTGTCCCGGGAGGGTATGTATTGCCGCCGAATGCATAGTGATTCAGCTTGTAGGTGAGCGGACCGGTTTGTTGCCAAACGCCCATGCAGAATTCCCTGGGGCGGGCGTCCGGAATTCATAATCTCGGCGCCGTCGCGATGCCATGTGATGAGTGGGTTGTCGATCGGAGTGTCCGGAATCGGGGATCCGTTCAGGGTATTGGCCGTGAACACGACGTGCCAGAAGACGACGATCGAGGCCCTCGAGTGCTCCCGATGGTTCGCCCCGTCCTCATCTTGAAGCGCAAGGGGCAGAAGCAGTATGCCATTTGCATTCGGCGCGCCGCGCCAGCTTACATGCGGTTTGATCACAAGGCCATTGCGACACTGTGCCCAATTTTGGCCGCTGGCGAGCATGGTCAAGGGGAAGAGGCCTTGACTAAACAGGAGTGTGTAGAGTGTTGCGAGCAGCCAGAGTGGCGGGCTCTTGTGCCGATCGGACATACTTGTAGCATTGGGTTCCATCGTCGTTACTCCTTCCGTGCTTAAGCGCTTCCAGTCTGTCTGCGGAGCCACCACTCGACCGCCAGCGTGTTGACTGAGAAACCGATCCAAAAAGCGTACCCGAAAAACTGTTCCGGCTGGAGCCCGGTAAGACGGCTTGTGGCAAAGAAAAATCCCATCACCGGCCGTGTCGTGGCTATCCCGAGCAGAACAGCCACGGAGCGTATCCAATACCGTCGTGCGTCCGCGGACGTTCGTGCGCCCTCGCCTTTTGTCGGCCGGTCTTGCAGATAAGCGCGCCATAAGCAATACAGGAACAGGCTATTGAAGAGGAGGACGGCCATCTGCTCGACGAGACCGCCCACGGCGAAACTGCTCATGGCATAAGCGGTGATGCCAACTACCGTGCCGATCGCCAGCAGAATTGGCTTCATCCAGGCAGCGTCCTTTCGCAGCAGAACGAGAGGAGCTAACAAGACGAACGCGAGTGCCGGCAGGATGTGGGCCAATGTCAGCGATCGATGCGTGTCAAAGCCCCGGTCAAGCTCCACCAGTTGAGGTGGTCCTGCCGGATTCGGATTTGCAAAGGCGTAAAGCCGTCGCAGAACCACGCCCACGGCGATCAGCACGGACGTCCAAAGTCCCGCCAGAAGCAAAGGGGAGCGCCGGGAAATTGACTGTGAGGTCATCCGTATCCCCCTGACGTAATCAATGTGATCTAAGCAATATGATGCAATCAATTTGACAGCTTGTCAAACTAATATGCACCCAGCTATAAAGCGTATGTGGATCCCGAGGAATGCAAACGGCCGTATGACCTCCGCAAGCGCCAGGAAAGTTCTGATAGGAACCGGGTTGCGGCGGTTGAGGCAGCGAAGCGGATTCTCTCTCGCGACGGTTTCCTGCAGTTAAGTATGGCGGCAATTGCCAAGGAGAGCGGCTTGACGCGCCAAACGGTGCATAACCTGTTCGGCGCAAAGATGGACGTGATTGAAGCGCTCTTCGATGACCTCGCTGACCGGGCGGGCATGCAAAATATGCGCGCTATCATGCATTCTTCCGACCCGGTGTGGATGATTGACGAGTACCTGCGTCTGATGTTGAGTTTATGGTCGCAAGACCGCCTGCTGATTCGACGCGTCCACGGATTGCGGGCCATTGACCCCGAGCTCGGCGCCGCTTTAGATCGCCGTGATCAGCGCAAGAAAAGGGTGATCGGCAGGATTCTGTATGTGCTCGAAAAGTGCCGTAGCTCTGC
>CBAAAA010000188.1:0-8704 GCA_964658695.1 uncultured Solirubrobacteraceae bacterium
GCGGTTCTAAAAAGTAGTCTTTCTCCGCAAACGTCCTTCGCTCTCCCGGGCGCTACTCTGGGGGAGCGAGGATTTTCAACCATGTTAGTTGTAATGAAGACGCAGGCCGGACCTGCCGATATTGCACGTGTATGCGAGCGCATACAGATTCTTGGTTTCCGGCCACATATCATTCCCGGCGAGCAGCGCACGGCCATCGGCATTACGGGCAATAGCGGACCCGTCAACCCCGAAGAATTCGAGCACCTGCCCGGCGTCGCTGAAGCGATTCGCGTTTCCAAACCTTACAAATTAGTCAGCCGCGAAACAAAGCGCGAAAGCAGCATTGTGTTCGTTCACGCTGTCCCGGTGGGTGGCGAGGAGATGACTCTCTGCGGTGGCCCGTGTGCAGTGGAAAGCCGTGAACAGATCCTGGCTTCGGCGCATGCGGTGAAGGCTGCCGGAGGACAACTTCTGCGGGGCGGAGCATACAAACCTCGCACGTCGCCTTACAGTTTCCAGGGGCTGGGCGAAGAGGGTCTCCGCTACCTTGCCGAAGCGCGAGAGCAGACTGGCCTCGGGATCGTCACCGAGGCAGTCGATACAGAAAGCATCGATCTGGTGGAGCAGTATGCCGACTGCATTCAGATCGGCGCCCGCAATATGCAGAACTTTTCGTTGCTGCGTCGCGCTGGTCGAGCGAAAAGGCCGATTCTTTTGAAGCGCGGTATGTCTTCCACGCTGGAGGAGTTTCTTATGGCGGCCGAATACGTGCTCTCGGAAGGCAATTACAATGTCATTTTGTGCGAGCGCGGCGTACGCACATTCGCAGATCATACCCGGAACACGCTCGATTTGAGTGTTGTGCCCGCGGTCAAGGCGCTCAGCCATCTGCCAATCATTGTCGATCCGAGCCACGGAACCGGCAAGCGCGACAAGGTTCTTCCAATGGCGTTGGCTTCGATTGCTGCCGGGGCGTGCGGACTGATTGTAGAAATGCATCCGGCTCCGGAACGGGCTCTTTCGGACGGCTATCAGTCGCTGGATCCAGAGGAGTTCGCCGAGCTGGCCGAGGAGTGCAAAGCAATTTTCGGACTGCTGAGTTCACGCCGAAGAGTGGCGGTTGGCGCGCCGTCATAGCCAGGCAGGGTCGAAGACCATCAACAGGTAGAGGACCGGCAAGTAGACCACTGAAGTCAGAAGCACTTTACGCGCCTGTTCTTTGCTGCGTTGTTTGACTATGCTAACGCTGACGGACAGAAACCAGAGCCCTAACACAAGGGCGCCGATCATATAGATCGTCCCCGTCATTCCGAGCCAACGTGGAAGCAGACTGATCGGGATGAGCAGAAGCGAATACAGAACGATTTGCCGCGCGGTCGATTTCCCGTCCGGCTCTACGACCGGCAGCATACGAATCCCGGCGCGTGAATAGTCCTCGCGATACATCCAGGCAATGGCGTAGAAGTGCGGGAATTGCCAGAGGAATAAGACGGCCGCTATGCTCCACGCCTGCGGGCTCAATGTGTGGGCGGCTCCCGCGTAACCGATCAGCGGAGGCATCGCCCCAGGGATCGCCCCGAGCGTAGTGGACCACCAGGTCTTTTGCTTCAATGGCGTGTAGAGACACAAGTATAGAATCAGCGTCAGGATGCAAAGGCCGCTCGCAAGATGATTCACCGCGAATGCGAGTTCGGCGGCTCCGAGGGTTGATATGCCTATCCCAAACAGTAAAGCCTGACGCGGCTTGAGGCGACCGGACGGAAGCGGCCGCATTCGCGTGCGCACCATGCGCGCATCAGCCTCCCGCTCGTACCACTGATTGAGAGCTGCTGTACCAGAGGCCATGAGAGCCGTGCCGATCAGAGTGTTCAGCAGCGAAAGAATCTTCAGGTTGCCCGACATTCCAAAGTAATAGCCGACCGCGGTGCTCATAACGATCAGCCAGGTAATGCGTGGTCTGGTGAGCTCGAGATATTCCTTCATTACAGGTTCTTCCGCCGTTCGCGGGAGATACCTGGAGCGTCCATGTTGGCGCGCTCGGCAAAGGTCCAGCTTTGCATTGCCTGAATGCGAGCGCTACGGGCGATTACATACCCGCAGACCAGTCCAAATCCAAGCTGACAGGCAACAAACGAAGGCCAGCTGATCAGTCTATTGAGGACGGGATTGAGCAGGTTGAGTAAGGTCGCAGTGATTCCACTCCAGATGAGCGGCATGAGGATGCCGGCCCAGAAGAAAGCGTATCTGGGAAACATCGGGAGAAGCACTGCATAGAGAATTCCCACAAGCACAGATAGCGCCAGGTGGCCGACCAGCGCGGCGGCGAAGGCCCCACCGTTGAAAGCTCTCAGTTGTTCCAGCGTCGCGTCACCCATGTAAGGCATGACGACACCGGCCAGAAGATTTATCGGGAACCAGATGCTGTGCTGTGCGATGAGACCATACAAACACGCCAGCACAGCCATTGCGGTTCCGCCTGCGAAACCTCCCAGAACACCGGCGGAATACGGATGAAATTCTTCCGGTATGGTGACGCGGTTTTTCGCATCTCCCACGGTGAGCTGTAACGCGGCTCGGCCATCTACGGCAATTGCTGACGGCCTGCGTTTTGGGTTTATTGGTACTAACTCGTGTGCCTCTGATGGGATTACCCGACCCCACCAGCCAATCGCAGAGCCCAGCGCAAGCAAAACCCCCAAGTAGCCAAGATACGGATGAAAAAGGAATCCAGCAAAAATCATCATCAGCCCGAACGCCAGCAGCAGCGGGAGAATAGTCGGAGCAGGCATCAACAACGGTTGTGCCGTGCCGCGTTCTCCCGCTTCTCCGTATTCGATATTAATCGATTGTTCCATGAAGCTTCTTATCTCCCGACCAGGTAAACAACGGTAAATACGACCACCCACACCGCGTCAACGAAATGCCAATACCAGGAAAGGAACCGCACACGCCGCAGCTGGTTCCTGATCGGAAATCCGCCTAGCGTCACAAGCAGTGCGATCAGCATGAACAGCAGGCCAATGAAGACGTGCGTCGCGTGCAGGCCGACGAGCGAATAGAAGGTTGTTCCAAATAGATTGGTGCTCACTGTCAAATGATCGCGATAGATCAGCTGATGCCACTCAAGTCCGGTAGCGGTCAAGAATTCCGCGCCCAACAGAAAGGTCAACAGCCACCAGAGCTTGAAGTGAGCGATCCGATTCTGCTGCAGCGAGTGTTCGGCGAGAAAGATGGTCAGGCTGCTGGAGAGCAGACAGAGCGTAGAGACGATCGGGATCCGGAGCACATCCTGAGGGTATGGACCGGTGGTGCTCTTTCCTGCGTACACCAGGTATGCGGCGGCAAACATGGCGAACAGCACCGACTCGGTGAGGATCAGCAGAACGATGCCAACCTTCCCGCGATCGGGGGCATGCCATTGCTGTGCGACGAAGAGGGTTTCGGCTGGAGTCAAGGTTTGTGCTTGCATATTTATTCAACTTTCCAGTCTGGATCGTCCGGATGCTTTAAGTCCCAAAGCGGGCGGCTGCTGCGAACGACAGGAATTTTCTCGAAGTTATATTCGGGCGGCGGCGAGCTTGTGGACCATTCAAGTGTCCAGGCATTCCATGGGTCGTCTCCCGCCTTCGCACCTTTGACCAGCGCCCAGATTACGTTGACGACGAAGAGGAGCGTCGCAACTACTTGCAGCGACACGCCCCAGCTGGAGATGAGGTTCCAGACCTCCAGCCCATGTCCGGCCTGATAGGTGTAGACGCGCCTTGGCATGCCGAGAATTCCGGCGAAGTGCATGGGGATGAAGGTGATGTTGAAGCCAAGAACAAAAAGCCAGAAGTGCCATTTCCCGATGCTCTCGTTCATCAATCTGCCGGTTGCTTTCGGGAACCAGTAGTAAATGCCCGCAAAGAGGCCGAAGACCAGGCCGCCGATAAGCGTGAAATGGAAGTGGCCGACGACAAAGTAGGTGTGATGAAGCTGCCAGTCGAATGGCGCGGCGGCCAGCATGATGCCGGATAGTCCAGCGACTAAGAACTGTAACAAGAAACCGCAGGCGAATAACATCGGGGTGGCGAACCGGATACGGCCGCCGTACATGGTGGCGGTCCAGTTAAAGATTTTGATTCCAGTGGGAATCCCCACGAGCATGGTTGCGCCGGCGAAGAAGGCGTTGGCCGGCGAGGATAAGCCGACTGTGAACATGTGATGGGCCCATACGCCAAGGCCGATGAACGCGATTGCCACAATCGCGCCGACCATGGCTGATTTTCCGAATAAGGGCTTACGCGAAAAGACCGGAATGACTTCCGACAGGATCGCGAAAATAGGCAGGATCAGCACATACACTTCGGGATGACCGAAGATCCAGAAGAAGTGCTGCCAGAGAAGAACCTGGCCACCGGCGTTCGGATTGAAGAAGTTGCCGCTTAAGTGGCGGTCGATCATGAGCATCAATTGCGCCGCGGTCAATGGGGGCAGGACAACGAGCACCAGCCAGGCGTCGACCATCATCACCCAAACGAACATCGGCATCCTGCGAAGCGTCATTCCGGGACAACGCATGGAGACCGTTGTTGTTAACACGTTGATGGCGCTGGCAATGCTGCCGAATCCTGCCAGGAGAATGCCCAATACCCAGAAGTCGGTGCTGGCGCCATGCGAAAACGTCTTGGAAGTCAAGGGCGCATAGCCAAACCAGCCGACATCGGGAACCGCACCGACTGCGTAGCTGGAGTAGAGAAGCAGGCCGCCGAACAAGAAGGCCCAGAACCCAAAGGCGTTCAATCGGGGGAAAGCCATATCACGCGCTCCGATCATCAGAGGCACGAGATAATTTCCCAAACCGGCAACCATAGGCATGCCCACCAGAAAGACCATAGTGGTGCCATGCATAGTGAAGAGCCTGTTGAAGGTTTCCGGGCTGACAAAGTGGTTGTTCGGTACTGCGAGTTGAATACGGATCATGATCGCCATGCATCCGGAGATCACAAAGAACAGCAGCATGGACACGATGTACATCAAGCCCAACATCTTGTGATCTACGGTGGCGAGAAAGCGGTAGAGCAGACGGGGCAGCGACCAGTGGACGTCGCCGAGAACAGGTTGTGCCGGACAGGTAGTGGTTGCCATGTTAGTTGAGCGTCTCCACGAAGGCCGTGAGGTCGTCGAGATTCTTTCCCGTCAGCTTCATGCCAGGCATCAGACAGCCAGGCTTGGACTCCTGAGGATTGGCGACCCACGCTCGCCTGCCTTCTGGAGTGTTCGCCAAAACTCCAGAACCGATCAGGCGACGGCTCATCACGTGGGTGAGGTCAGGGCCTAGCCTGCCGGAAAAGTTAGTGCCTTTAATGGTGTGACAGCTTCCACATGCGAACATCTGGAAATTCTTTTCGCCGGTGCTCACGGGCGTAAGTGCGGCATATGATTTTTGCTCTGACTCGACCCAGCGACGAAAGTCCTCGGGTTCCTGAGCGACCACCTGGATGAGCATGTTGGCATGTTGCACACCGCAGAACTCCGTGCAGCTACCCCAATAGACACCTGGTTCACTGGGATCCATCCACATATGGTTGGCCCGCTTGGGAATCAAGTCGGTCTTTCCGCCGAGTTCGGGCACCCAAAGGCTGTGAATCACATCAGAGCTAGTCAGCTCAAGGAAAGTAGCGTTTTGATGATTGCGAGCAACCGGAACATGGATCTCGTTCGCAGTTACGATTCCGTAGTGCGGGTATCGCACTTCCCACCAATACTGGTGCCCGGTCACAACTACATGCAGGGCTGACTTTGGCGGACTCGCATCGGCTACGGCCCAGACCACACGGGCAGTGACTCCCGCGAGAACAAAGACAATCAGAATCGGGATGACCGTCCAGGCGGCTTCGATCCGGTTGCTGCCATAGATCTGTGGTGGCTCCTGTTGCATCTCACTGCCGGCCCTGCTTCGGAAGCGAAACATGGTCCACACAATCAACGTTGCCACTACCAGAAAGATGGCGCCAGAGATCGCAAGGGCGAGCATCGCGTAGTTAAACTCCGATCGCGCCGGCGTCGTCAGCGGGTGAAAGATATTAGCGATTTTATGTTCGGCAAGCTCCGCGGATTGAGCAAACAGCAAAAAGCAAACGAATGCAAACACTCGGTGTCCTTTTAAGACTCAGATTCCTGTCGGTGGAATCGGAGCGCGATCTGGGTGCAGTGCATACCCGCCAGACCAGAGGCAATTATGGTTCCGTCTCCGGGACTTATCCCAGTCCGGCTAACCTATAAGGAACAAGCACTTAGAAGTGATCGGCTGCTGATGGCCGCGTCATATCGCCCATGTCGTTGTGAAATGGCGCAGCGACTCTGCTCGCTCATGCGGTGCGCTGTATTTAGGACAATTCGTTTGCAAGCCGGTCACAACTGTAAAGACTATTCCATCGTTCACTGAGAGAGGACGCGTTGCGGATGACCGCAAAGCGCCCTCGAGAAGGAGATGTTCAGTGAAGTTGGAATCAGTCATTTCAGTTCGGACGATTGTGATTCTCGCATTCTCGGCTTCGGCGTTGGCCCATGCTCAAGATGTGCCGGCACAGAGACTGCAGGGGGGCGGCGGTAGCTGGCGATCCGCCGGACAGAACCTGGGCAATACGCGAAGTCAACCTAACGAGCGAATCATCAATGCCGGGAATGTGAAGGACTTACAGGTGAAGTGGATTTTCACAACCGGCGGCGATGTTTCGGCAACTCCCACGGTAGATCGGGACGCAGTGTACGCACCGGACTGGGTGGGAAATTTATTCGCAGTTCAGAAAGAGACCGGGAAAGAGATCTGGCATCACCAGATCTCTGAGTACGACGGGATCAGCGGCGCCATGTCGAGGGTGAGCCCATTGGTCGTTGGTGACGAAGTTGTGATCGGCGATAACGTAATCAATCAAAGGACGCAGCACTCCGGGGCAAGCGTGGTGGCAGTCGATCGGGCCTCAGGAACTCTGAAGTGGGCGACCAGAGTCGAGGAGCATCCGGCCGCCGTGATCACTGGTTACGACTGCTGTACATTCCGGGGCAGCATCGTGGCGCTGAATGCACAGACAGGCAAGATTCTGTGGAAGACCTACACCGTTCCCGATAATCATGGCACTGCCAACGCTTATAGCGGAGGCGCAATCTGGCAAAGTCCCGCGATCGAGCCAGCGCGCGGTTTATTGTATGTGGGAACGGGAAACAACTACACGGTTCCCGCTGGCGTGGAGGCTGCGAAACAATGGCGCTGGAAGATCAGGACCCTGACCCCAATGCCTGCACTCCGGCAAATGATCATTTTGATAGTGTGATGGCCCTCGATCTTCTGACCGGTCACAAGAAATGGTCCAGGAAGCTAAAAAGCTACGACACATGGACCGTCGCTTGTATCGCGCCGCACGCCGGAGTCACTTGTCCTTCACCTGCCGGTCCCGATTATGACTTTGGCGGGTCGGGGGCCAATCTGCTGGGCAATCTGGTCGGCTTTGGACAAAAGAGCGGGATCTTCTGGGCACTCAACCCGGAGAACGGTGAGATTCTGTGGAGCACCATCGTCGGTCCGGGAAGTTCGCTGGGAGGAATCGAGTG
The DNA here is from genome assembly GCA_964658695.1 of uncultured Solirubrobacteraceae bacterium. Classification (GTDB taxonomy): domain Bacteria; phylum Acidobacteriota; class Terriglobia; order Bryobacterales; family Bryobacteraceae; genus Bog-105. Next base: position 7,573 of record CBAAAA010000188.1, read on the forward strand.
GGGCACAGCCTCGTGGCAAACGCCCGACCCTACGAAAGGAACGATCGATACGGGCGCGGCGAGTGTCGCGAACGGGGCCGTCTTTGCCGGGTCTTACTCAGGGTCGATGTACGCCCTTGATGCTGGGAGTGGCAAGATACTTTGGAGTTTTGCAAGCGGTGGGACGGTAATCGACGGTCCATCGATTGCCGATGGGGTTGTGTATTGGGGCTCAGGGTACAAGCGAATCAGCCCGGGCACGGGGAATAACAAACTCTATGCCTTCCAACTGGGCGGATATGAAAGCGAGTTACCAAAAAGCAGATAACTTAGTGGGTCACGGAGGAGAAAATCCCTTGTGACCCACTTACTCGGGCGACAACTTAACTTCAGGCTGACAGGATGGACACCAGTAGAGTTTGCGGCCGACAAACATTTTCATACTGACTTCGTTTCCGCAGACAAAACAGGGTAGCCCTTTTCTGCGGTAAACGTAATGCGTCTCGAATCGTCGCGCAACGCCCGTTTTGTGGGGGCGATCACGCGGCCGGGTGGTAACGATGCGGCGATCTATCATGCCCGCCTTCATTAGTGCGACGGCATCTTTCCAGATGCTTTTCAGTTCTTTCGTGGAGACGCTGTTACCAGGGCGCAGCGGATGGATTTTTGCCCGATACAGAAGCTCGGCGCGATAGATGTTGCCCAACCCTCCGATCACGGACTGATCCATCAGAAGAGCTCCCACTGGAGCACGGCTGGCTTTAATCCTATTAAACGCGATCGACGGGTTAACATCGTCTCGAAGCGGATCGGGACCGATTCGATTGATGATCTCTTGTGACTTGGTATCGGTAAGCACGTCACAAGCGGTAGGTCCACGCAATTCCAGCCAGTGCGCGGCCGTTGACAATCTGAGCCGCAGTGCGCCTTTGGTGTCAGGATGCGGCATCTCTCCGTCCCGAAATTTGCCATAAAGCCCGAGGTGGATATGCAGCTTCCGGTCATTGCCGAAATCATAGAAGAGATGTTTTCCGAAAGCCTCGACGGCGCGCAGCTTGCGCCGGTCCAATAGCTTTGCGCCTGCCTCAAATCTACCGTTCGGAGCTTCAACGCGGACAGGACGCCCGGCGAACAGGGCACTCTGGCGTTCACT
>CBAAAA010000189.1:0-8696 GCA_964658695.1 uncultured Solirubrobacteraceae bacterium
AAAGAATTGGTTTCGCGCGGGCACCAGGTGACGGCTGTCGCCCGCGATGTATCGAAGCTACCGGCCGGTGTGGCAAGCAAGCAAGACGATCTTAGCGATGTGGACGCCATTGCAGCGACTCTGTCGGGAGCGGATGCCGTAGTGAGCGCTTACGGCCCTCCGCTAGAAGATCCGGATCAGCTGCTGGGCGTGACGGAGCGTCTGATCGCAGCGGTGAAGAAGGCGGGCAACATGCGATTGATCGTGGTCGGCGGCGCAGGGTCGCTCGAAGTCGCGCCGGGAGTTACCTTGCTGAGTTCGGGGCATCTTCCGGCCGAATGGATGGCTATTGCGATTGCGCACTCCAAAGCGCTTCAGCTGTTGCAAGCGTCCGATATTGACTGGACCTACCTTAGCCCGGCTGCGTTTTTCGCGCCTGGTGAACGTACCGGAAAGTTCCGGACCGGCAAAAACGAGCTGATCTCAGATGACCAGGGACAGAGTCGCATTTCGATGGAAGACTATGCGATTTCATTGGTGGATGAATTGGAAAAGCCGGCTCATGAACGCGAGCGTTTCTCGGTCGGGTATTGAGAGTTTTCGCCGCCCGTAAGAAAAGGCGCGGATACCAAACCATAGAAATCCAGGGGATGGAAGCGAGCGTTCGCGATAGCCAGAGCGCATCCACTCATGGCAAGCGCCACGAAGCCGCTGTTCCATTCGCCGCCGTCATGGAAAGCCCCGGCGATTCTCGGCGCGTGGAGCAGGATTACCCAGAGGAAGAGCATCAGGCTCAGGAGTGCGGCCCCAGTCTGAGACCACTTGCCGACGGCGATGCTCAGGCCGGCGGCGATAAAAGCAACGGCGGTCAGGTAGGCCCAGAACAGGTGTCCCGGGATCCAGCCTGGGATCAGCCCGGCGATAAAGCGGGGAACGTCCAGATGGCTGATGCCGAAGACCACCATGGAAACGGCGAACAGGTATCTACCGGCCTTGGCGAAGTGGTCCGGCTGCTCCTTGCTTGCCAGCACCCAAGCGCCGCCGCAAAGCGTCAGCGCTTCGAACAACCCGGTGCGCTTCCCGAGGTCGTGCGGGGCAGCGAGAACGCGTGGAAGATGAACCAGCAGCGCGGAGGCGAGCAGACCGAATCCAACCGTTCTTTCCGCAAGAGCAGCCTTGATGCCACTCACGATGCTCATGCCAGCGACGATCAGAGCCAAGCCTGCGACGTACGCCAGGAACACATGAGCTGGAAGCCAGTCTGGAATCAGATCCATGCCCACTACTATGCCGCCTGAGAGGATCTGTTGGATACCGAAGGCGATCACCGAGACCCCGAACAAGTAAGAACCGAAGCGATGCATGAGAGGGTTTGCTGCGATGGTACGGAGAAAATTCCTGGACGGCAATGACCAGTGGCGGCGATTCCGTTATGACCACTTCGCCTGTTGTGCGGTCAGGATCTGTTGGAGATGCCGGATGGCGGCGGGTATGTCGGCAGCAGGGGTCCCGGCAAAGCCCAGGATAAAACCCTGACGCTTGGCCTTTCCGACGTAGGATGACGAGAGCGGCCAGAGCCAGAGGTTGAAACTGGCGGCTCGTGTGGAGATCTCGGTGTCTCTCAGCCCTGGAGGCAACAGGACGACCAGATGCATGCCAGCGTCTGAACCGACGATCTCGAGTTGGTCACCAAACGCATCGCGAATGGCATTGACCAGCACGTTTCGCCTTTCTGCGTAGAGCAAGCTGGTTTTTCGAATGTGACGCGCGAAGTGCCCATTGCTGATGAAGTCAGCAAGGACTTCCTGATGGAGCGTAGAGGGAAAGATGTCGATGGTTCGTTTCACTGCTGCGAAGCGCTCGACCAGATCAGGAGGAATCACCAGGTAGCCGAGGCGCAGCGACGGAAACAGGGTTTTGCTGAAGGTTCCGATGTAGATGACGCGAGAATGCCGGTCGAGGCCCTGCAGGGAGGCGATGGGCATGCTTTCAAAACGGTATTCGCTGTCGTAATCGTCTTCGATGATCCAGCTGCCGGCGCGCTTCGCCCAATCCAGCAGTTGAAGGCGCCGGGAAGCACTCATAGTGAAGCCGAGCGGGAACTGGTGAGAGGGAGTAACGTAGGCGGCCCGGGCTTCGGTGCATGCCTTGATCCCAGCGGCCACGATGAGTCCGTTCTGGTCGACCGGAACGGGAACCAGTTCACAGGATGCCAGGAGAAAGGCATGCCGCATAAGTGAATAGGACGGCTCTTCGATCCATATACGGTCGCCGATATCGAGCAGAGCGCGGGCGGAGACGTCCAACGCCTGTTGAGAGCCGCTGACCACCAGAACCTGGCTTGCATCACAGTGAACGGCGCGGGCAGTTCTCAGGTAGGTGGCAACGACTTCGCGAAATTCTTTGAGACCCATGGGATCGCCGTAGTTCAAGGAACTGGCGCGGACGCTGCGAGCGTGGCGGGCGAGCAGATTCGACCATACCCGGATAGGGAAATGGTCGAAACCCAACTGTCCGACACTAAATGCGCCTGAACCATAGGTCCACGGCGCATTCCCTCGGGGAGGGATGAATTGTGAGCGCTGGGAAAGTGCCCTCGATTCAGGCCGAATGAGCGCGTTGGAGGGCTGCGGTCGATCTACGGATTCGTGCAAGTCCTCCGGGAGAGCCTGGGACACGAAAGTTCCCGCGCCAGAACGTGTCTCGAAATAACCTTCGGCTAAAAGCTGAGCGTAGGCGTTGAGAATCGGAATGCGAGAGATCTTGAGCTCCAGGGAAAGGGAGCGGGTGGACGGAACCTGCTGACCGGCGCGCATTTGGCCCCGTAAGATGGCGTTTTTATACCCATCGCAGATCTGCCGGTGCAGCGGCTTCGAGAGTTTGCGATCGATTGCGATGACGGGCGAAATGCTTCCCGCGACCTTCCTCATAGCCAAATCATAGTGGTAATGGCGAAACGGCATCAAGTGGTTATTGATCGCGACCAGTATCGGAGTGATATTCGATCCATGTGGAGCTTCAGGGGAAAAATCGGGACGCACGATGTCCTGCGCTGGGGAATTTGCTTCGCTTTCATGTCGTACGGATCGCAGTCGGGCTGGGCGCAGCGTTCGCAACTGGAAGCCGCGCTCGGTTCACCTTCCTTCTCGAGACCCGCAGCCGCGGTGCTCTCGCTGGAAACGCAAGGCGACATTTACATGGCCAGAAAGATGTATCGCGAGGCGATCGATAAATACCGGCAGTGCGCAGTGGACGCGCGGATCGACAATAAGATTGGCATTGCGTTCCATCAGATGTCACAGCTCGGTCTCGCAAAGAAATACTACGAGCAGGCCCTCAAGCGAGACCACGACTTTGCAGAAGCCCAGAACAATCTCGGCACGATCTATTACACCGAAAAGTCGTATCGCAGGGCGATCAGCTACTTCAAACGATCGCTGAAGTGTTCCGGGCCGGTTGCGTCAGAGTATGCGAATCTCGGCGCCGCTTACTTTGGGAAGCACGATTACAAGAACTCTTCACTGACTTACGAACAGGCGTTGAAGCTGGATCCCGATGTACTGGAGCATCGCACTGGATTCGGGACGCGTATCCAGGACAGTGCGGACGGAGATCTGGCCCTGTTTCATCTGTATCTTGCGGAGACCTATGCCAAGGCTGGATCGAACGACCGGGCGCTTGGCTATTTACGCAAGTCACTGGAAGAAGGATTGAAGAACAGGAAGAAGCTGGCGGACATTCCGGAGTTTGGTGTGCTTCGGACGCGGCCGGAGTTTCAAGAGTTGTTGGCGGAGAATCCCAAAGCTTTGTAGATTGGTTCAGCCCGGCGGAGCGTTACCACAATTTTTCGCAATCGAGATGACGATTGCTGTCCCTGCCTGCTTTGAAGCGTGCGCTATGTTGGTCGTTTCCCGATGGAAGACAACGACATTGCAACGGTCACACCAGTGCATCCGGTTACCCCGCCGAAGAAGGTTCCGAAGCCCAAGAGCGCATCGGAACGCAAAGCACGGGCAGGAAAGATTATTGCGGAGTTGGACAGAATTTTTCCGGATGCGACCTGCGCTTTGCATCATCGCAACGCGTGGGAGTTGCTGGTGGCGACGATCCTTTCGGCCCAATGCACAGATGAGCGGGTGAACAAGGTGACGCCGGGATTATTTGCGAAGTACCCGGCGATCGAGGACCTTGCGAATGCACCGCGGGAAGAGCTGGCGAACGATATACGCTCCACTGGCTTTTTTAACAACAAGGCGCGATCCGTGATTGGGGCCGCGAAGACCATTCTGGCCAATTTCGGCGGCAAAGTACCGAACACCATGGAAGAGCTGTTGACAGTGCCGGGAGCGGCGCGGAAGACTTCGAACGTTGTGCTGGGAACGGCTTATGGGATTGCTTCGGGCGTAGTTGTGGACACGCACGTGGCGCGCATTTCGCAGCGGCTCGACCTGACGAAAAACGACGATCCGGTGAGGATTGAACGCGATCTGATGAAAATCATCCCGGAGGATCGCTGGGTTCTGTTTGCTCATCAGGTGATTCATTTCGGACGGCAGATCTGCATTGCCCGCAAGCCGCGATGCGCTTCCTGCCCGCTCGATTCGCTTTGCTACGCCAAGGACAAGACGCTAGCTTGACGGGTCGTTCGCGCGTGCGTCTTTATCTGGGAGTGGATGGGGGGCAATCCAGTACGACTGCGTTGATTGCCGATGAGACAGGTGCGGTGATTGGCCGTGGACGGGAGGGTCCGTGTAATCACGTGACAGGCGCAGAAGCAGTGGATAAGTTCAGCCGGGTGATTGGCGGCTGTGTACGGAAGGCATGTGTTCAGGCCGGTCTGGACCCGGAGGCGGTGGGATTCGCGGCGGCGTGTCTGGGGTTCAGCGGCGGCGCTGAGGACAAGCGGGTGCTGACGCAGGCGCTCATACGCAGCGATCGCTATGCGGTGACACATGATGCGGAGATCGCACTGACCGGAGCTACGGCCGGGGAGCCCGGGATCATCGTGATTGCGGGCACCGGATCGATGGCGTTTGGGCGCAATCAGGAAGGCACATACGCGCGGGCTGGCGGCTGGGGTTACGTGTTTGGCGATGAGGGTGGGGCGTTCGACATCGTTCGCCGGGCTTTGCGAGCGGCTTTGCGTTTTGAAGAAGGATGGGGCGCGGCGACTTCCCTTTCGTCGCGGCTCTGCGATTTGACCAGCACCCCGAAGGTGAATGCCGCACTGCATGCGTTCTATACGCCGGAATTTCCGCGCTCCAAAGTAGCGTCTTTCGCGCAGGTCGTGAATGAAGAGGCCGAGAGCGGAGATGTGGTTGCACTGGAGATTTTGAAGAACGCTGGAAAGCAGTTGGCAGGACTGGTGCGCGGGGTTTATGGGCAGCTGTTTGGGGGAACAGACCGGCCCTTGATTGCACCGATCGGAGGCACGTTTTCTAGCGCGATTTTGCGGCGGAGTTTTGCGGAGCAGGTGTTGCTGAAGCTCGATGTCGCTGTTTCAGAGCCCAAGTGGAGTCCGGCTGCGGGGGCGGTTCTGCAGGCGATGCGAATGGATGGCAATGGAAACTTCCCGCATGGGGCGGGTCTGGCCGCGAAGTGAGTTTCAGGTTCCGGCAACGCGAGGGAGAAAACGGAGTGCGAGGTCTCTCTGAAGCGGAGTACCCTCCACTGATTCGGTTGCAAGTCGGCCGAAATCGCGCAAAGTCTTGGGAGCAAGTACCGGAATTCCTCAAGGTGAACAACACGGTTATTGAACGTCTCATCCGCGCCTCACTATTAGGGGGCATAACACGGGAATGGCGGGTAGATAAGCCCGTCTCGCGATCGACATAGTCTATTCAGCGGCTGTGATGCGGTAAAGCCCGGAGGCATCTGGGCCGAGTTGGAAGGTGTACTCGCCTTTGGCCCGCCCGAGGTCCTTCTTCGCCCAAAGGTCGCGCAAGGAGCACTTTCCGGATAATCCGAGATCCTTTACCTGGCTATTTTGAACACATAGGCGTATTGGCCCATCTTGGCGGGAAGTTGCAAATGCAAACCAGTTGAGTCGCGAGTGAATCGAATGGCTGTGCCGGAGCCGAGCAACTTCACCGACCCCACTGCGAAAGTGGCGTTGGGTCCGCTCTGAGAGAGGGACGTGATCGTCAGCTTCCCGTCTTCCGGCCACGCCATCGCGGTCGCGTAGAGGGTGTCGCCTTTGGCCGTGAATCGAATGTCTTCCGCTGTGTAACCCTTCGTCGCCGTGTCGTTGAAAGATCCGCCCTTCACTTTGGTCGGACCCTCGCCGTAAACGGTCCAGGGGCGCGTACCATAAATCGCCTCTCCATTCGCGTTCAACCAGCGGCCCATATCGAGCAGGATTTGTTGCGCCTGTTCCGGGATGGTTCCATCCGGCTTGGGGCCGACGTTGAGCAGCAGGCAGCCATTCTTACTGACAATGTCGACAAGTTGCTGGATCAGGGATTCGGGTGAGCGGAACGTGTCTCCTTCGATATAACCCCAGGATTTAACGCTGATGGACGTGTCGGTCTGCCAAAGCAGCTTGCGTCCTGTCTCGAGCTGTCCGCGTTCGATATCGAGTACGGCTGCTCCCTCCGGATAAGCCGTGAACTTGTAGTTGATCGCGGCGGGGTAGCCGTGCTTTGCCGCATCGTTGTAATAGAAAGCCCCCAGGCGCTTCAGGTAGGGCTCGAATTCCTTGGTGTTGATCCACCAGTCGAACCATAAAACTTCGGGATGGTATTTCGTCACAATCTCCGCCGTGCGGGCGAGCCAATCGTCGAGATAGGCGTTGTCCGGATGCGCCTCCCATTTGTTCGCGTCCGTCGGTCCTACGTGCGCCGGTCCATAGAAAGCAGCGTACTTGGGATCCTGGACATCCGACGGGAAGGTCCGTCCGCCATTCAGGAAGAAATAATGTTCGGCGCGGTGACTGGATGCGCCCACATGAATACCGTCGGCGCGCAAGGCTGTCGCTAATTGACCAACGATGTCCCGCTTGGGACCCATCTTGGCCGCCGTCCAATCGCTCAAGCCGGAATCGTACATTGCGAAGCCATCGTGGTGCTCGGCAACCGGAACCACAAACTTCGCGCCGGAACGACGAAACAAGTCGGCCCAGGCTTTCGGATCGAAGTTCTGTGCCTTGAAGTTCGGAATGAAGTCTTTGTAGCCGAACTTGGCTTGTGGACCGTACGTGGCGACTTGGTGCTGGAAGTCCTTGTTGCCGGAAAGGTACATGTTGCGCGGGTACCATTCGCTATCGAAGGCAGGCACCGAATAGAGGCCCCAATGGAGGAAAATGCCGAACTTGGCGTCCTGATACCACTGGGGTATCTGGTAGCCCTTCAAAGAATCCCAATTTGGCCGAAAAGGCCCTGCGCCGGCTTCCTGGTCCACTTGCTTCAGGATCTTCTGGCGCTGGCCGTCATACTTCTGAACGGCTTTTTGCCACACCACATCGTCGGCATTTGGTGTCTGCGCTGAAGCCAACATGCTGGCTCCAACAAACAGAGCGGGAAGGAGTAAACAACTTTGCTTGAACTTCATTCTGATTCTGCTCAGGAGATGATATCAGTTAGCGCTAACTGGAAGGCCATTTTGTGCCGAATCATTCTGGTTCCGCACTCCCTGTCATAATCGATTGGTGGCAATCCGCCTCAAGGATATTGCACGGGAACTGGGCGTGTCCGTCGTTACAGTATCCAAGGTGCTCCGCAATCATGAGGACATCAGCACCGAGACCCGCGACCGTGTCCTGAAACGAATCAAGGAGCTAAACTATCAGCCGAACCTGGCCGCGCGCGCGCTGGTGACGGGACGAAGCCACCTGATCGGGCTGATCGTACCCGATCTTGTGCATCCCTTCTTCGCGGAAGTGGCCAAAGGAATCTCATCAGTCCTCCGTGCCAAAGGCTATGGACTGGTCATTTCTTCGTCCGAAGAAGACCCTGACTTGGAAAGGCAGGAGATTGGGCAGATGTTGGCCCGCCGTCTGGACGTATTGCTGATCGCATCCACGCAATGGACTGTTGAAAACTTCAGGAGGATTGAAGAACAGCAGCGTCCGTACGTTCTGGTCGATCGTAAGTTTAGTGGGCTTGCGGCCAACTTTGTCGGCACGGACGATTTGATGGTGGGGCGCATGGCGACCGAACACCTGCTGCAGAATGGTTGCAAACATATTGCCTATGTCGGCGGCGAACATGTCAGCACTGCGATCGAACGTCTGGAAGGCTATCGGGGTGCGCTGGCGTCCGTCGGCTTGCCTATCCTAAGCGAGTATATTTTGCGAAGGTCACACTACGACGATGCGGGGGACGTAACGGGATATAAGGCGACCAAGGAGTTGCTTTCTCTGCCTGTCGTGCCGGATGGCATTTTCTGCAACAACGACCCGATCGCCTTAGGCGCAATGAAAGCAATCTTCGAGGCTGGCCTTCGTATCCCGGAGGATATCTGTATTATTGGGGCCGGCAATGTCCGGTATGCTGATGCGCTTCGTGTTCCCCTCAGTAGCGTCGATCAGGACAGCGGACTCCTGGGTAGTCGATCCGCAGAGCTTGCATTGTCGCTCGTCCAGGCAAAAACGGCGCCACGCCCGAAGCAAATTGTGATTCCACCCCGGCTCGTGGTGCGGCAATCCACGATGCGAAATCGCGTCCCAGCGTCGCTTGGAGATTCGATAACTTTAACGATTTCTTATTGACGCCTGAGGC
>CBAAAA010000190.1:0-8684 GCA_964658695.1 uncultured Solirubrobacteraceae bacterium
ATCATCATGCCCGCGCCCGCCAGCAGCAGACACAGACCGCTTAAGGGAAGCCGCCGCGACAATCCGAATCCCACAATTGCAATCCCCAGCATTACCATGAAGTACAGGCCCTTACGCGCCTGGTCCTGCTGCTTCAAGCTCGCCACAAACAGCGCGCCTACAATCGAGCCCAAGCCCGACAAACACAGCATCAGCGTGAAGGTATTGGCGTTCCCGTGCAAAACACTGCTGGCCATCACCGGCAGAAACGTGATAAGGGGATACGACAACAGCGTCAGCAGAAACGCCAGTACGACCAGGCTCACCATGCCGTCCCGCGCACGAATGAAATCGATCCCCTCTTTCATGCTCTGTATGACGGAGGTCTCCGATTTCAGCGGCGTAAAGCGCGGCTTAATAAGCAGCAGCGTAATCACCACCGCCACGTACGAAATCCCGTTGAGCCCGAAACACCACACTGCGCCCAGCTTGTAGAGCGCCACTCCGCCCAGCATCGGGCCGATCACCCGGGCCACATTAAACTGAATAGAGTTCAGTGCAATTGCGTTTGGAATATCCGCCTTCTCCACCAAAGTCGGAATCAACGCTGAGTATGCGGGGCCCCCAAACGATTGCGCCACGCCGACGGTAAACGAGAGGCACCAGATATGCCAGACTTGCACCTTGTGGGTGTAGACCAGCGCCGTTAAAACGAAGGCGCTCGCCATCTGAATAAACTGCGAAGTCAGCAGCAGCGCTCGCCGGCTCTTCCGATCGGCAAACACGCCACCAAACAGCGAAAGCAAAAATATCGGAATCTGCCCAAAGAACGAGTCCCATCCCAGATAGACCGACGACTTGGACAGCTGATACACCAGCCAGCTCTGAGCCAGAATCTGCATCCATGTACCGATAGTGGAAAGACAGGCGCCGATCCACATCAGCCGGAAATCCGCGTATTTAAATGCTCGAAAGGTTCTCTTCAGCAACGAATGCTCTACGTTGCGGTCAAGCGGGCAGCGGTGTCAAGCGCTGAATGAGATGGACATAATTGCCGTCGGCGTCTTCAAAGAAAACCAGCTTGTTTCCGGAGGCTTCATAGGGCTGGCCCGCGAAATTCACTCCCTTGTTTTGGAGTGCGGCGTACGCGGAATCGAAGCTCTCCACAGAAATTGCGACATGGCGCATCCCCGGACTCTTCAACTGCTTCGGTCCCGCCTCTCCCTGAGATGGAATGATCTCAATCATCGCCCCGTTGGGAGCCTTCACGAAAAAGTTGCCGCCATACTCGTAATTGATTCGAAAAGACAAGGTGGAAACGTACCATTCAGCGAGCCGCTTAGGGTCGGGCGACGCAATGGCGAAGTGTTCGATGCCGGTGAACATAGGCCAACCGGATTGTAGCAAGGCCCCCCCTTTACCGGTAGTAGCCGCTTTTGGCGCGAACCACGATATCGTTCTTCTTGAACTCGGAATGCTTCGCGTAAGCTGCATCCCGCAGCTGTAATCGCAGCCCGCAAAAAGTGCCTTCGGGCTTCTCCCCCAACGGCTTATAGCCAACCGTGTAGCGTTCATGAAGTTGGTCGATCAGCAGTGCAAGACGTGCGGCAATCTCCTGCCTGCCGGTATTCAAAACCGGTCCGCCCGTCGCGTCGGCGTATCGCTTCAGGTCTCCCAGCCGCGCGCCAAACACCAGTCCAAACGGGGTAGCGTTCGCCGCGATTACGAAGGCATCAGTCGCCGCAGCCCGGTCGATGAGCCCCGAAACAACAATACCTGAATGCAGAAGTTTGTCCATGGCTTCCTTCCGGTTGTGCAGATAAGCCGCCGCTTCTTTGCCGCTGATCTTGTGCGCCACGGAGGTTTCCACGTTCGCCGTCCCATCTGTAAGCCAAAGCAGCACCCGGCGGCTGTCCGCAACCGTTGACTTCGTCGCCTGGTCCAGCGCCTCATACATATCTTCATGAATGAATGTGCCCTCGCTGCTACTCATGGCCGCCGCCCTACCGCTCGCCTCCACCGCCAGCGACCGGTCCGTCGTAAAATCCTGCAGCAACGTGGTGTGCGACGTAAATACCATGATTACGGCTTCGTCTCTCGGCTTCAAATGGGCGAGTATCTCGCGTGCCCCTTCAGTCAGCGGCTTCAAAGTCGAACGTACCGTCTCCGTTAGGTCGAAGAGGAACACGACAGATAAAGGCAGTTGGTCGCGGCTGAAGTACGTGATCGACTGCGGCACACGATCCTCCGAGAGCTGAAAATCCTGCTCGCGGAGATCTCCTATCAGTGCTCTCGTCTTCCTGTTCTCAACCAGAGCATCGATCATCACAAAACGCGACGAAACGCGAATCACTTCGGACGAATTCGCCCCAGATGACTGGAACGCCTGCTGTGCTGCAGCGACTCGGCATGAGAAGAGCAGAGGAAGCGCGCTATCTGTAGGCATGTGCTGATCGAAGTTACTAACCTGAGAATTAGAGACGCCAAGACTATGCTTTGCGCGGGAGCACAATGCACATGCCGTCCCAGGTTGCATGCCCAAGACCGGACGGAGGAGAGTTCTTTAGCGACACGACTCCGATGTTGCCCGAATCGATGTGCGGATGATTCTGCAAATATTGCCTGACAACAATGGGGCGAACAGGCGAGACTGCAATTTAATTGTTTTCACGGCACTTTGGTCAGCTTGTGCTGCTGCATCTTCTACGCTGCTGATTAGCTGATCGATTTTCTCCGAAGCGTGGCTGGATTCAAGATTCGATATCAACGCATCCGCCTGACTCGATGCGTGGTGAAAATCACTGACCGTACCCCGAACCTTTCCTGCAAGCACCTGATCCCGGAGCAGCACTCCCACAGCACCGCGGCCGTCTTCAGCCAGCGCACCGATCAGTGTCGTGTTCATGAAGACCAACCTTGCCTTCGGCCGTTTACTGTTGACGATTGAGACACTCTTAAATACCTGGACGAGGATGTAAGCCTTCCGGCGTCACATTAGTCCTGGTATGAAGTTACTCGCAATTTACCTTGATAGCGACCTCATTTAGAACTAGTCCCGCGCAACACTGTCGGGTGAGTGCGCGCTACTTCTCTTCGAGCTTTGTGTCACTGTGAAGCGGTCGCGTTCGGCTGGCTTCATAGCGTTTATCGATTGACCCCCCATCGTGTTACTGTCCTTTACTCAGAAAGGAAGTATCGCTGACGTCGATTTACATGTAGCGTTGGGATAGGAGCGCGAAAGCGGTTCGGCCACGGGGCTTAAAGACCGGTCGAGCGTGCGTAGCGCAACGTATTTCTACGCCCAACTTACGAGATTGCGCGGCTACTAAGACCATGACTTCGACAAGCTACTTCGAATACAACCTGGATCGGTTATTTCAGACTGCAGTACTTTTGGTCAGCGATCCGGAAGCGGCGAAAGCGGCCTTGCGCAACGCCATCGCTTCTCTAGACATCTCGAGGCCACCAGCCCAGAACGCAACGACTGTAATCGAGCGCCTGATCCTCCTAAGTGGTGTGTCAATTCATGGCTCCTCCTTTTCCCTCCGAATCGCGAACGCCCGCAGAGTTCTCCGAACTCCTTTACGCCGGGTTGTTGAGCTCAAGTGTGTTCCTCGAACCTGCTTCGTGTTGCTCATAGTCGTTGGATACGCGACGTCCACCTGCGCGCTAATCCTCGGAACAGAAGAACATGCGGTAAGAGTTTTGCTGCATCTGGGACTGCTACAACTTCGCCGTGCGCTATCGTTTGCCGGAAACCGCCAGCAAAGCATTTCCACAAGCAATACAACATCGGACTGCATTCTATGAAGATTGCCCAGCTGCTTATTCCATTCGGAGAAAGTTACACTTCTCTAAAGTAAGGAATTGATTGTAGACTTAGCAAGTACTGATGGCAACCCGCCAGTCATTTAACAGATGAATGCGCGCTTGCTGTGTCTATCCTCATTGCAGTGGTCACAACTGCAAACGCTCAGACCATCACCTTGGATGCCGCACAAGGTCGCCTGGTCAATTCATCCAGTCCCGCCAAGTCGCTTGCCGCGCCACTTTGGGCGATGGGAACAAAGGTCCGTTCGACTGACGGCGATCCGCGGTCTTACTGGAAGAGTAATCCGTATCTGACTCAGCCCTATACCGGCGGTCCGAGCCACGCGCCGGCTGAATACGGATATACTAATCCGCAGCCTCAACACCATGGAAAAAAACAGACGCCGGTTCGTGCAGACACTCGGGACGAGTTCAGCGGGGATGGCCCTTGGCGCAACCCTTGCCGCGGCCCCGCGAAGCCCGATCGCAGATGGCCAGGACGGGCCGATCCTGCTTGTCGGCGACGATATCGCAATAGCGCAGACTGAATATGGGAAGGTCAGAGGATACGTGCTCCGAGGCATCTATTATTTCCTCGGGATGCCATACGGCGCTGACACTTCGGGTGTAAACCGTTTTATGCCACCGCGGAAGCCCAAGCCTTGGACAGACGTGTACCCTGCGCTCTGGTGGGGAAATTCGGCGCCTCAGAACATGGAGAACCGGTATGAGAACAAATACGCCTCATTTCGGGACCATTGGAATTATGACGACGTAAGCGAGGATTGCCTCCGCATCAACGTTTGTACGCCCGCAATCGACGGAAAGAAAAGACCCGTGCTCTTTTGGATCCACGGGGGCGGGTTCGTGAACGGCAACGGCATTGAACAGGATGGCTATAACGGCGAGAACTTTGCCCGGTTTGGGGACGTGGTCTTTTGCTCCATCAATCACCGGCTCGGTTCTCTGGGGTTCTGCAATCTTGCCGGCGTGGGAGGAGAAAAGTTTGCCTCGTCCGGAAACGTAGGCATGCTGGATATTGTGGCAGCACTCGAGTGGGTTCGGAGCAATATCACCAATTTCGGAGGCGATCCAGGAAACGTTACCATCATGGGGCAGTCTGGTGGCGGTGCTAAGGTTTGCACTCTCACCGCGATGCCGTGCGCCAAGGGATTGTTCCACAAAGCGGTCGTGCTGAGCGGAGCGTCCCGGAAATCCGGCGATAAGACTTTTTCTGAGAACCTTGGCGCGGCTGTTGTCAAAGAGGCCGGTCTGAAGCCAGACGAACTGGATAGGTTGCAAGCCATGTCCTGGAAAGACTTCGACGCCATTGCCACCCGGGCACAGCAGGTAACGGCCAAGTCAGCAGGGCCCGGTGGCGGAATGACGCACGGATTCGGCCCGGTGGTGGACGGCAAGGTTCTGCCCCAGCATCCATATGATCCTGAAGCGGCGCCCACGGCGGCTAATATCCCTATGATTATCAGCTCGGTTCAGAACGAGCAATCACCCAGTTGGGCTGACTCGTCCTTGGAGTCGATTACGCTGGAGCAGGTCGTTGAAAGAGTTAAGGCGAGAGCGGGATTCGGCGCAGGCTTTGGAGACAAAGCGAAAGATGTGGTCGAGTCTTATGCGACCGCGTTTCCCGGTAGGAAGCCGGTCGAAATATGGTCTCTGGTCAGCAGCAATCGGCAAAGCGTAGTTGCACTGGCGGACGTAAAGTCCAGGCAGCCCGCCCCGGTTTACGTCAACTGGTTCACCTGGCAGCCTCCTTTGTTCGACAACCGCATGCGCGCCTTCCACTGTCTGGATATCTGTTTCTGGCTCTACAATACCGACTTGATGTTGACCCATACCGGCGGCGGCCCGAGACCAAGAGCGCTGTCGACCAGGATGGCCGGTGCTTTGTTGCAGTTCATGAAGACGGGCGATCCAAATGGGGACAACCTTCTCAAGTGGCCGAAGTACTCGGCGACTCAAGGTGAAACTATGATCTTCGATGACACGTGCGAGGCGCGGAATGACCCGGACCGGAAGGCGAGAAGAGCATTGCCGGCATTGGCCTAGACAAGCGCGAATGCACGTTCACCGTCTGGCTCGCCCGGTAAAGAGCAGAGCCGGATCGAACTGCTTCGATAAAAAACGTGAGAGCATCAGCGCCGCGGCAAATGAAACAGCCGCCAGCAGCAAGACGCCCCGCATCGGAACCTGCACGCGTGCCGAGGCGACAAAGCAAGCCAGCACTACGGCAGTCCAAATCAGATGCAAACCCGCTGTTAGACGTCGCGGCTTGCTCCGCGCGCGGGTCGTTACGCGCGTGGCGAGGAAAGGCCGTAGCGCGGGCTTGGGCTGTCCGGCAAAATAGCGTTCTAACTCCCTTTCATCGATCATGGTTTCGAGCACTCCAGAATTCCCTCAAGATTCTGACGCGCGCGCGCCAGATACGACTTAATCGTTCCTTCTTTTATCCCGGTCACTTCACTGATCTCGGCGAGCGATGCCTGCTGCCAGTAGTAGAGGCGAAGAAGGGTGCGATACGTTTCCGGCAGCCGTTCCATAGCCTCCGCCAGTTCCAACTCGCGCTGTACGCCCGATGCGGCACTGGCCCGCTCTGGCCTCATCTCGACGTGCTCCCAGCGGTTTCGCGCCAGCCTTCGGCGGTCCAACGCTTTATTGCGCGCCACCGAATAAATCCACGTTCCCAAAGCCGACTCGCCACGAAAATGACTCAGATTTTCGTACACTTTCAAAAAGACTTCCTGCAGAACATCGTCCGCCTCATAGTCTGCGAGTCCCGGTCCGAGAATGGCGCACACCAGACGAAAGGCACGCTGCTGATACTCGTCCACGATGTGCTCGAAATCGTATGCCGGCTGAGTTGCCGCGTCAGTGCCGGTCATGGGCGCTATCGGCGCGCCGCGGCGGCTCGGAACAACCACGAGCAGGCAAGCAAACCAAGGCCAACCCAAAGCGGAATGGTTCCAAGCGGCCAGTAGCTGCGCGCCATCGGGTCGTTCAACATCCAGATTGCCAATGCCGATCCAATGCCCGTGAGAGCGCAAACGATACCCCAACCGGCCAGCGACCGCCACGGCAGGGATTCGTGCCGCGGTGGTTCCGGTTCGTCGATCTGATACGGCGGTAATTCCGGAGTCGGTAAACCCTTGTCCATCGCATACATCCGCTCCTTGTGGATCAGATCGTACACCAAAAGCCGCTTTTTGTTATGCTCGCGATCTTCAACGTAAGACCACGCCGCCCATCCAAATACCCAAATCAGCAACCACCAGCCGCCACCCAGATCAATATGCATAGCTTTTCTCCTAAAAACGCTTCTGCCGCTCTTTGTCCGCGCGCCGTTCCTGGAAGGATTCGTAGATGGGCCAGCCGAAACACCACAGAATCTCAAGAATCAATCCGCTGTCGATGGTAATGCCTCCAAAATGCATTCTTCCTCCTTTAATTGGGTTGCCGGCCCTTATCCGCCCGGCAACTTCCTCCGTTGCGCCTTTTTGACGATGCCGCCCAAAGCTCGGTGGCAACACCGCGAAAATTTTTCTCTCAACAATCTTTACAATCGGCTTCGCTGCGCTATTATTTGAGATCCAGTATTTATCAAGGAGCCGCTCCGATTGAAAAATCCGGGAGAAATGCTGAAGCGACTGCGCACCCGATGCGGATTGACTACGCGTAAGGTCGACGAACTTAGCCGGATGATTGCGGCCGGCAAAAATAACGACGATTACACCGTTTCGCATGCACGCCTGGTGCAGATTGAAAACGGCGAATCCACCCCAAGCCTTTTCAAGTTGTACTCGCTCAGCGCCATCTATGGCTGCACCGTCACCACCCTGATGGACTTCTTCATCGATTCTTCCGCAGCCTGTAGCGAGCACCTCGGCATGCAGCACGAAGGAACGCACCTGATCAATTTCGAAGCGCCGACGGCTGAAGAAAAAGTCAGCTTCCCAATCCGCTTCGATCCGGGGTTCAATCCTCACAAATCGGAATTGATCTCGCGCCTCGTTGAGACATGGGGGACGGTACCCGCCAGCCTGTTGCAAGCGGCGAACATCCGCAAGGGCCGATGGGGGCTTATCGGTTTGAGCGACTACACCATGTATCCGCTGCTTCGCCCCGGGTCGTTGGTACAAATCGACGAAGGGCAGAAGGCGGCTGGCGAAGAACGAGGCTTCCGAACGGAATACGACCGTCCGCTTTATTTTGTGGAGTTGCGCGACGGTTATCTGTGTTCCTGGTGCGAATTTCGCCGCAATCGCCTGGTTTGTCTGTCGCATCCGCTATCTCCCGTCGCAAGCCGCGAATATGCTTACCCGGCGGAAGCCGAGATCGTTGGCCGCGTCACGGCAGTCGCGGCGCGCATCGTCCCGCGCCCAGCACCGAAATCAACTCCGGCCTCGACAGGTTTCGCTGCTGAAGCCTGAGGCTGCCGCGGCAATTACGGCCAATAGCGCCGTGCCTCAAGCACCGTGCCGGGCAATGACATCCGGCGTCGTTCCTCCTTGGTATAGAAAGATGCCAGCTCCAGATTGGCTCCCGCCTTCCACAAGGCAGCCGCTTGCAACAGCAATTCCGACGGCTCGATGTGGTCCGGCTCCCGGCGGCGCAATGGCGGAAAGACAGTGTGCTGCTCGAATCCACCAGCGTGTTCCTCGAGCGATGCGCTGAGCGCGCAAGACGACCCGATCGGAACAAATATGGCCGCCGAGTAGAGGCCCAACAGATCCTGAATCGCGCACGCAAGAGCATCCGCCGCCGACGAGGCTGCCGAAAGCTGCTCTGCTCCCCGCGTCCCGTCCGAAACAAAATAGGTTGGATGTGGACATTCGGGGGCCGGCGCCGGAGACAGAATCTGCTGCATCGATGCCGCATTC
>CBAAAA010000191.1:0-8664 GCA_964658695.1 uncultured Solirubrobacteraceae bacterium
GATGCTCCGGTACATCAGCCCGACGGATCCTCGCTGGCTCTCAACGCTGGAGCGTATTGAAGCCTGTCTGACCGAAGATAGCCTGGTTTTCCGCTATGTGACAGGAACCGACGGCCTCGACGGCGAAGAGGGGAGTTTCACGGCGTGTTCTTTCTGGCTGATTGAGTGTCTGGCTCGGGCCGGTCAGGTGGATAAAGCGCTTTTGCTATTTAACAAGATGCTCGGGTATGCAAACCACCTTGGTTTGTACGCTGAGCAACTCGGAAGCAGCGGGGAGCATCGAGGGAATTTTCCTCAGGCGCTGACGCACCTTGCTTTGATCAGTGCTGCCACGTTCCTGGATCGGAAGCTGGACGGAGTCAAGGAGACCTGGACATGATGGTTACCGATCAACAGATTCGTTAGTGGGTTCCGGTTGGCAAGATCGGCTCCGCTCCCGCAGGAGGCGCATTCGATTGAGAGGGTCGTGCTCCGCCTTCCGACAGCTTGGGAGCCGCGATTGGGGGACCCGCATGGCTCCCCGGCATGGGCGCGAGCATCTGCTCTTTTCGCATCACCAGCGTAGAGGTGTTGTAACTGGCAGATTCAAACCCATGACCATGGGTAATGGCGTCAGTCGGGCAGGCCTCCACACAATAACCGCAGAAGATGCACCGGTTGTAATCGATGTTGTACACCTTTGCGTACCGCTCCGAACCGCTGTATCGCTCCTCCGCGGTGTTTTCAGCGGCCTCGATATAGATGCAGTTGGCCGGACATGCCGCGGAGCACAGGAAGCAGGCAACACACTTCTCCAACCCGTTTTCATCTCTTTGAAGAATATGTGCCCCTCGATACCGCGCCTGCAACTGGGCTGGCCCGTCCGGATAGGCTTCCGTAATGGCTGGCTGGAAGAGCTCCTTAAGCGTAATGGTCATGCCCTTGGCAATGGCCGCAGCAGAGCCAACAACTTCACCAATTTTCGCCATCTACTGCCTAGAATAGCGCAATCAAGGAAGCAGTCGTTCCTAGGCGGTTCCGGATCCTGGTTCGGGCTCTTCTACTCCTTCCATCGAATCTGAGGACTTATTTTCCTGACTTTTCACAAATTGCAGTATGTCGAAAGGCTTCACGATCCTATCCGGGAAAAAGCTGTCGATGGCGGTACTTTCATCATCAAAGATTTCGAAGACAGTGGAAAGCTTTGTGAGTACGAGCAGCTCTATGTGACGCTTCGAAAGATGAAGGAGCCGGATGGAACCATTCGCCTTTTGGGCAGCAAGGTGAGCAATGACCAGGACACCGAGTCCAGTGCTGTCGATAAATGGAACTTCCTTGAGGTTGAGAATCAGCTTTATGTTGCCGTTCGCAACATAGTTTTGGACGAAGTCCTGCAAACTGGACGCTTCTTGACCAAGAACGAGACGACCCTTCAATCGAACGAGCGTGATGCCTTCGATTTGGTTGGGGCTTATTTGAAGAGGCATATAAGTTGCCTTACTATAGCTTTCGGAAACCTTCGGGACTGCCGGGTCGCGAATGGCCATAGATATCACAATTACTTAGGAATGTCGAACGGGGTAAAGTGAATATTACTATGAAATCCAGGGGGAGACCCGAGTGTCAGCTCTCGTTATAGCTTTATTGCTCCAAGTGCATGCTGCCGGACTTGCAGAGCACCGGGTAGCCAATATTTTCAAGCCGATGGCCTCTCCGGCCGAAGCAGAGAAGAATATTGCGATGTTGGTGATTGGTATCACCGGGGCAATTTTCCTCGTGGTGGGCGGTCTGATCGTGTTTACCATCGCCCGGTTCCGGCGCAAGAAAAGCGACGATCTGCATCAGGAGCCGCCACAGATATATGGGAGCAACCAGATTGAAGCAGCGTGGACAATCATTCCCATCCTGATTGTCTTCATCTTGACCGGGGTCTCGGCTCGAGTCATTGCTGCTGTGGAAAACGCGAGTCCGCCGAAAAAGACAACCCATATAACCCTGATCGGTCACCAGTGGTGGTGGGAGGTCTACTATCCAGCTTATGGCATTCGCACCGCGAATGAAATTCATGTTCCTGCGAATCTTGACGGAAATACGGCGACGTATCTCACCCTGCAGAGCGTTGATGTCATTCATAGTTTCTGGCTCCCGCAACTCTCGGGAAAGACTGATCTGATTCCCAACCGCAACAATTTCATGTGGATTGATCCAAAGGAGCCTGGCGTTTATTTAGGAAATTGCGCCGAGTACTGCGGCACGCAGCACGCCAATATGTTGCTGCGTGTTATTGCCCAAACCCCTGGTGATTTTGAGAGTTGGGCAGCGAATCAGCAGAGGCCACAAGAGACAGGAACCCCGGCTGAGGAGGCGAAGGCAAAGTTCGAATCGCTCTCCTGCGTGAACTGCCACGCTATACGGGGAACAACCGCCATCGGGAAGTTCGGGCCTGATCTCACCCACCTGATGACCCGCCAGACGATCGGTGCTGGTGTCCTGAATAATACACAAAAGAACCTGCGCGACTGGGTGAATGATCCTCAGGATCCAAAACCGGGTTGCTTGATGCCGAGTCTGAAGTTGACGGACAGCGAGCTTGATCAGGTTGTAACTTACCTGCAGTCGCTGAACTAATTAAGAGGATCCGAAATGGCCACCATAGATACCCCACTCGATCGGCCCAAAGTTAAAGACACAGAGTTCTCTTTCTCGCAGGCGCTTTATTCCTGGGTTGCAACCGTTGATCACAAGCGCTTAGGTCTGATGTACATCGTCTCTGCGCTTTTGTTCTTTGTGATTGCCGGCCTTATGGCCGCTGTTATTCGTTTGCAACTCATGTTCCCGAACGGACACGTGGTCGGACCGGACACTTATAACAGGCTATTCACGATGCATGGGACAACCATGGTCTTTCTTGTTGGAATGCCATTTGTAGCAGGCCTCTCGAACTATCTGGTGCCGCTGATGATTGGGGCCCGCGACATGGCGTTCCCCCGATTGAATGCCTTCGGCTTCTGGATTTTCCTGTTTGGCGGCTGCCTGCTTTACTTCAGCTACATAGGCGGGGGCGGTTTGTCGGGAGCGGGTTCAGCACCGGATGTAGGCTGGTTCGCCTATGCGCCGCTAACCGAGGGTGCATTCTCGCGTGGTTCCGCAACGGATTACTGGGCGCTCGGCGTCATGGTGTCGGGTTTTGGAAGTGTCGCCAGTGCCATCAACGTAATTGCGACCGCTCTTTGCATGCGGTGCCCCGGTATGACGCTGAGCCGGATGCCGGTTTTTGTCTGGGTCATGCTGATCGATTCCTGGTTGATCGTCGTCGCACTGCCGCCACTCACCGCCGGGCAGACCATGCTGATGCTTGACCGTCACCTTCACGCAACATTCTTTGACACGCAGGCGGGTGGTTCGGCTGTTCTGTGGCAGCACATCTTCTGGATCTTCGGTCACCCCGAGGTCTATATCCTGATCTTCCCGGCGTTCGCCATCTTGTCTGAAGTCATTCCCGTCTTCTCTCGTAAGCCGCTGTTCGGCCGTGCGGCAATGGTAGGCGCGGTAGTCGCGATCGGCTTCATCAGTCTGGGCGTCTGGGCACACCACATGTTTGCAGTGGGAATGACCTCTTGGGGAAATACGTTCTTCGCTGCCAGCACGATGCTGGTCGGTGTCCCAACCGGCATTAAGATCTTCAACTGGACCGCCACCATGTACGGCGGCAGGCTGCGGCTCGACACCCCTCTGTTGTTCTGCTGCGGGTTTTTACTTCACTTTCTGTTAGCAGGTTTGACCGGCATCATGCTTGGCGTTGCGCCATTTGACTGGCAATTGCATGATTCTTATTTCGTGGTCGGACACTTCCACTTCACCCTGGTGCTCGGGCTGGTGTTCGGCTTGTTTGCGGGCATCTACTATTGGTACCCCAAGGTGTTCGGCAGGATGTACAACGAGACACACGGGAGGCTGCACTTCTGGCTGTTCACCATCGGCGCGAACCTGACGTTCATCCCGATGCATTTCCTTGGCACGCTGGGGATGCCACGCCGAATTTACACCTATGCTCCAGGAAGGGGCTGGGAAATATTGAACTTCATCGAGACACTCGGAGTTTTCGTCCAAGCCCTTGGGCTCGTCTTCTTCGTATGGACCATGATCCGTTCGGCGTTCGCCGGTGAACCGGCCGGAGATGATCCATGGGATGCCTGGACGCTCGAGTGGGCCACCAGTTCGCCACCTCCCGAGTACAATTTCGAAAAGCTGCCTGTCGTTCGTAGCAGCCGGCCTCTATGGGATCTGAAACATCCGCAAGATCCAGACTGGAAGTTTGAGTAACGATATGGCAGCTGAAGACCGAGTCCTCACAGCAGACGCTCTGACGATGGAGCGAGACTGGAACCTTCCAGATCGGGGCACCGTCGGCATCATTTTTCTAATCGTCACAGAAACAGCGCTCTTCGCTATTTTCGTGGCGGCATACCTGGTCTACATCGGCAGAAGCCTCGTGGGACCATACCCGAGGGACGTGCTTGAAATTCCGGTCGTTGCATCGATCTGTCTTCTCTCGAGCAGCCTCACAGTTTATTTCGCTGAGCACGCGCTGAAACATAACAGCATCGGAAAATTTAAGCTTTGGTGGGCAGCGACGATTATCCTTGGCCTGGAGTTTCTGATCTCTACCGGGTTGGAGTGGAAAAAGTTAATCAGTGAAGACCATCTGACGATCTCTACAAACCTTTTTGGCTCGACGTTTTATGCCCTCGTCGGGCTGCACGGAAGTCACGTGATCGTAGGTCTGACATTTCTCCTGTTAGTGTTGATAGTCACTATGATGGGGTTTCCTATTGAAACTCAATTTCGACGTGTCAAATTCCTCTCCTGGTATTGGCACTTTGTTGACGCAATCTGGGTTGTTGTGTTCACGGTCGTTTACGTGATCGGTCGATAGGAGTTCTATGGCACATGAAATTCATCATGGTGAGGCGGGAGAACGTACTTCCGAGCCTCATATCCAGTTGCCTGCGCCGACGTTCTGGCCCATGGCTTTTGCGTTCGGACTTACGTTGATGGCCGCGGCGGTTCTCACTGATCTTTGGGTAGGATTCGTGGGGCTATTGATCACTGGCCGATCCCTGCTGGGATGGTGGCACAACGTCATCCCACATGAGGAACATGAAGAAGTGCCGATCGATGCGACACTGCGCCCTGCGCCAATTATGGTCGAATTACGCTCGGTAGTTCGCTTGCACGCTGGAGAAGGCGGACACCGGGTCCGGGTTCCGGAACGGATACATCCTTACTCCGCTGGTATGTGGGGAGGTTTGGCCGGTGCAGTAGCGATGGCGGTCCTCGCATGTCTTTATGGACTTATCTTCGAGCACAGTATCTGGTACCCAATCAACTTACTGGCCGGGGTCGTCATTCCAGGTTTAGGTAACGCTAGCCTGGCTCAGTTGAAGGCCTTTAACGGGCTGGCGTTTGTGGCTGCTTCGATGGGACACATCATTCTGTCAGTCCTGGTCGGAATCGTTTATGCCGTCATGCTGCCGATGTTCCCGAAATACGCCCCATTCTGGGCGGGTATTTTGATGCCGCTGTTCTGGAGTGGCCTGGTCTGGACTACGCTGGGCGTGATCAACCCGGCCCTGAACGAGCGAATCAGCTGGCCGGCTTTCGTGATTTGCCAGTTAGGCTATGGATTAGTTGGCGGTTTCG
This sequence comes from uncultured Solirubrobacteraceae bacterium, assembly GCA_964658695.1. Lineage (GTDB taxonomy): Bacteria > Acidobacteriota > Terriglobia > Bryobacterales > Bryobacteraceae > Bog-105. The sequence continues at coordinate 5,683 of CBAAAA010000191.1, forward strand.
TCATCGCGCGTAGCACTAACATCAGAACGATGCAGTCCTGGTCGCTTGCCGAACGGGCGTTTTTGGAAACACCAGGGGCCGGGGACGACCATAAGTGATGGCGACATTCGCAAAAGCGCGATTTTTCGTGAACCTCAGCGTCTCTGTTGCGGCCGCGCTGATGTTGTCGTCCTGTGATCCTCCTGGGAAACCGTCCCTGAAAGAGGAGGCTGCCGAGAGCGGGGCGCCGTCCTATGAATTCGCCACTCTCTATAACGAGAACTGTGCTGGTTGTCACGGCATGGATGGGAAGAACGGGCCGGGTCGAATATTGAACGACGGTTTGTATCTTTCCTTCATCTCAAAGGCGCAGCTAAAGGAGGTTCTCGTCAATGGTCGCGCGGGTACCGCCATGCCGGGATGGTCTCAGCAGGCAGGTGGTCCGCTTAATGACAAGCAAATAGACGCTCTGGTCGAGGGCATGTACAAAAACTGGGGAAAGAACATGAGTTCCTTAAATCCCAAACCTCCGGCCTACCAGGCAGCCTCGAACGACGCTGGGAATGCTGCTCATGGAAAGCAATTGTTCGTGCGCGATTGTTACCTTTGCCACGGCAAAGGCGCCCGGGTTGGGCTTGTGACAGAGCCTTCTTATCTCGCCTTGGTCAGCAATCAGATGTTGCGCACATCGATTGTGGTTGGCCGTCCGGATCTGGGGATGCCGGATTACCGTTTTCTGAATATGGGGAAAGCCCTGTCCGACGCTGATGTAACTGATCTCGTAGCGTACTTAGTGTCGCTCCGGTCGCCAGAGGCCACTGCAAGGCTCCAGATGACACCCGGAGAAGCTGGGGGGGCAAAAGGAAGTGAAGGAAGCGGAAACGGACCGGGAAGCCCGGGGCAGCGTCAGAGTGAAGGCAACAAAGGCAAAGGCAGCAGCAGTCAACAAGGTGTGAAATGAGCCACTCGAATCAGACTTTAGACACATCTCGTGAATCGGAAAAGGGAAAAGACAAGCTGCAGGACCCGGCCAAGCGCAACTGGCTGTTCCAAATCGGAGTCGCGCTGAATGTGGTCGCCGGACTGGTGCTGGCGGTGCCCCTGGTTGGTTTCGTGTTCTCGAGTTTTGTGGAGCGTAAGGATCCACGGGATTGGATTCCGCTCGGCGACCTGGATGCTTTTCCTGAGAATGCGACGCGAATTGCAACCTATCGAAATCCTTTCACTCGTCCATGGGACGGGCAAACTGCCGACATTCCGTGCTGGGTTCGTCGAGTAAATGGCAATAAGTTTCAGGTGTTTGCCATTAACTGCACGCATCTAGGTTGCCCGGTTCGATGGTTTCAGGAGTCAGGGTTGTTTATGTGTCCGTGCCATGGGGGAGCTTATTACGAAGATGGCTCGCGAGCGGCCGGCCCCCCTCCTCGCGGATTGTTTGAATACGACTACAAAGTGGATCAAGGCAAGCTATGGGTCAAGGGCGGGGAAATGCCCACGCTCTCGAATCCTGTTTAACGGAGAAACGCAATGTTGAAGATGTTACAAGAGGCCGCGGTCTGGCTCGATGACAGGTTGCACATTACTGCGATCTATGCGTCTACAGCCGGGCATGAAGTGCCCGCGAGTTCTGGAAGTTGGTTCTATGTTTTCGGAAGCGCCACGCTCCTTTGCTTTGTCATTCAGGTAATTACGGGCGCCATTCTGGCGTTCGTTTACGTTCCTTCCACGAGCGAAGCCTTCACCAGCCTGCAGTATCTCAACCACGCCCAGTTCTGGGGTTGGTACATCCGCGCTATCCATAACTGGGGATCAAACTTTATGGTCGCAATTATGACCATGCACATGATCCAGGTCTTCCTCTTTGGTGCTTACAAGTACCCTCGCGAGCTGACGTGGGTAACCGGCATCTTTCTGCTTCTGATGACTCTAGGCATGGCGTTTACCGGTCAGGTGATGCGGTGGGATCAGGATGCGTATTGGGGTCTCGCGATTGGCGCTTCTGTTACTGGCAGAGTGCCTGCCATCGGAGGTCAGTTGGTTCACGTCTTACTGGCAGGACCAATCATCGCCGGGGAGACGCTCTCGCGCTTCTTCACTTTGCACGTCTTCCTGATACCGGGCGCCATCATCGCCTTTGTCAGCATGCACCTGCGGCTGGTGCTCACCAAAGGCATCAATGAGTATCCGAAGCCGGGACATCCGGTAAAGCGCGGCACGTACGACGCCGAGTACGCCGAGATCCTCCGTAAAGAGGGGGTTCCTTTTGCTCCCAATGCCATCGGCAACGATCTTGTTGCGGCCGCTGTAGTCATCCTCGCGATCCTGGCATGCGCTTACTTCTTTGGTCCGAAAGGTCCGGGCGGTCCGCCGAACCCGACGCTCGTCAATACTAACCCGCGGCCCGATTTTTATTTCCTGGCTCTGTTTGCGATGCTCGCGCTGCTGCCCGATTGGATGGAAGTCATAGTGTTGTTCATTGCCCCCGCAATCGCTATTGGGTTCCTGCTACTGCTGCCGTTCATCTCTGGTACCGGCGAAAAAAGTTATCAGCGCCGGCCCGTCGCCGTCTTGTCTGTAGTCTTCATATTGACAGTAGTTGGCGTACTCGCATACTTGGGCGAGACTTCTCCCTGGTCTCCTAGAATGGGCGCCTGGAGCGGAGATGCGGTCCCGGTACAGTATGTTAAGGGCCGGACTCCTTTGGAGATTCACGGAGCGCTGCTGCTTCAAAATAAGCAGTGTAGGAATTGTCATTCGCTCGGTGGTGTCGGCGGCGAACGCGGTCCCGCGCTGGACGGTGTCGCATCTCGTCTGACGGCCGATCAAATGGTACGGCAAATCATCCAAGGCGGCGGCAACATGCCAGCTTATGGGAAGAAATTATCTCCGCCTGAAGTCGAGGCCATCGTTGCTTTCATGCGGACCTTGACGTCGACCGGTGTACCGCCGGCCCACGACGCAAGTCCTCCGCTTAATAAGCTGCCGCGAGATTTCGCGGTCATC
>CBAAAA010000192.1:0-8510 GCA_964658695.1 uncultured Solirubrobacteraceae bacterium
CCGTCATTGAAGGTGCGCGCATCTACGTCGAGCTGAAAAAACTGGGCGCTGGCCTGCGCTTCATGGACGTCGGCGGCGGACTCGGGATCGATTACGACGGCTCGCAAACCGACTTCGAATCCAGCGTCAACTACACCCTCGAAGAATACGCTCGCGACATCGTCTATCACATCCAGAGCATCTGCGATGAGGCCGAAGTCTCACATCCCACCATCATCACGGAGAGCGGCAGAGCCGTAGCGGCCTATCACAGCGTTCTGGTGTTCAACGTTCTGGGCGTCAGCGGATTCGGGGAAGAAGACCTTCCTGCAAGCATTCCTGAAGACTCCGAGCAGTGCCTGATCGATCTTTACGAGACTCACAAGTCGATCAACAAGAAGAACCTTCTTGAGACCTATCACGACGCGCAGCAGGCACTCGACTCGGCGCTGAACCTGTTCAGCCTTGGCTATCTTTCGCTGGAACAACGCAGCCTCGCCGAAAGCTTCTACTGGGCGATTTGCCGCAAGATTTACAAGATGGCAAAGGAGCTAGACTATTTCCCGGAAGATCTCGAGGGTCTCGAAACGTTGCTCTCCGACACCTACTTCTGCAACTTCTCTCTATTTCAAAGCATGCCGGATAGCTGGGCCGTCAAGCAGCTATTCCCTCTCATGCCGATTCACCGCTTGAATGAGGAGCCTACCCGACTCGCGATCCTGGGCGACATCTCTTGCGACTCCGATGGCAAGATCGATCAGTTCATCGACCGCCGCGACGTGAAGAAGACTCTGCCGCTTCACCAGTACAACGGCGACACCTACATTCTCGGCGCATTCCTGGTCGGCGCTTACCAGGAGATTCTTGGCGATCTGCACAACCTGTTCGGCGATACCAACGCGGTCCACGTCAGCCTGGACGAGAACAATGAAGTCGTGCTCGAAACTGTCGTGCAGGGGGACACGGTTCGCGAAGTTCTCAATTACGTCCAATACAATGTCCAGTCGCTGGTCGATGAGTTCCGCCGCGATGTCGAGGTGGCGGTCCGCGAACAAAGAATCGGCTATGAAGAAGCCGGGCGTCTGCTGAAGTTCTACGAAGAAGGGTTACAAGGCTACACCTATCTGGAGCAGTAGTGCTCCGCATCGTACTGGCGTCGCCGCGCAATCCTTTGAACATAGGCGCGGCAGCCCGCGCAATGAGCAATTTCGGATTCACCGATCTCCGCCTGGTGAATCCCTACGATCTCGCATTCACTGAGGCCCGTTCGGCGGTTCGATCCCAGTACATTCTTGAACAGGCGCAGGTCTGCTCGTCCATTGCAGACGCCGTCGCCGGGTGCACCCTGGTTGTGGGCACCACCTCCATAGGAAATCGCGAGCTGCACGTTCCGCTTTATCGTCTCGAGCAGGCCGGCCGAATCATGCGAGAACACGCCGCGTCGGCTCCCGTGGCTCTCCTGTTTGGGTCTGAAAAGTTCGGGCTCTCCAATGAAGACATGAGCTTCTGCAATTGGCTGCTGCGCATTCCGTCTCGAGAGGAGCATGGCTCCATGAATCTCGGACAAGCGGTTGCGATTTGCCTATATGAGATGCGGCGTGAAGGCAGCTTGGCTGGCCTGCAACTCACTCACCCTAAGCTGGCTGACGCCGGTGACCTGGAACTTATCACCCGCCTGCTTGTTGAAACCTTGCAACTTTCCGGTTACGTCAATGAACGGACCGCTCAATCAACCGAATTGAAGCTTCGCCGGCTGGTGCGAAGGCTTCGTGCGCCCCAATCCGATATGGAAACGTGGCTTGGAATCTTGCGGCAGATACTCTGGAAAGCTAAACGTTCGTCCTGAGCTTTCGCCGCGAAGCCAGAATCGCCATCGAGAGACAACCTGCCCCGAGCAGGAACAAAGAGCCTGGCTCGGGAGTAACGGCTGTCGCCGTAATGTTAGAGAAAATCACATCTTCGTCGTTGTAGTTGAGATTTGAGTGCGGCAACAGCAAATCCTCAAACGAGACAAACGTGCCAGGAGCCAACGTAATCCCCTTGGCCGGGTCTCCCAAAAAAGGCGTTGTGTACACGTGATTTGCCCCATCGGAGTTCATGCTGGGGTCAGAATAGATCGTGTACCCTTTCGTCAGAACCTCAAGCGCGAATACAATCGTCTCTCCCGCCGTAACATCTCCAAAGTCGTACGATTCACCAAACGTGGAGGTGTGATTATTCAGTGCAAAGCTTCCCAGTTGCACACCGTCGCCCCAAACACCGATCATGTTGTGATAAAGGGCCGTGCTGCCGTAGAAATAAGCAATCTCAGCGCCTGTATAAGTGGCTGTGAAGGTGTAGGTGGACGCGATCGTTCCCTCGTCCGTGTACCCGACTGAACTTCCGAAAACCGCAGCGCAACTAAACGCCGCTAGCAAAGACAACCGTAGAATCGTCATGGACCCGATTACTCCAAAAGTTACCACACATCACAGGCTCAGCAGCAAGGCCGCTGGCTCAAGCACAACTCTTTATGTTGCGCAACGTTCTCACCCGACGGTAAACGCCCGTTCCACCCGGCCGTCGTCAGGGCTTAAATCCCCAAATCATCGAAGTATCGAACTTCTGCGGCAAGTGGAAGGTACCACTCACTGCATCATAGACCTTTCTGCGTCAGGTGTATAGGCCGGATGTGGCTGAAGGTAGTATTCGAGGGGAATAAGCAGATACCGACAACGTCCGACAAAGTTCTAACGTTTGGATATCGGAAGACCTTTCGGCCTTTGTAATGCATGCAACATAAGTTTTCTGTTTCGCTGTTGCTCAGCGTACTGACAATCTGTTCCGTCGCCGGGGCCGCTGAATGGATCACCCGCCAGATTTTCGCATCATCCCCGGTTAAGGGCCTTGCCTGCACGGTCGACCATGATCCGGCCATGGGTAGTCACGCTCGACCCAACTGCGTCTCCATAAATAAGATTCGCGAAAGCCCGATGGTCGAATACCGGTTCAACAATCGTGGACATCGCGCCGGAATGGACCTTACCCCAAAAGCTCCAGGCACATACCGCATCGTCATGACCGGGTCGTCCATGGCAGAAGGCTTGTGGGTTCCCTGGAGTCAAACCGCCGCTGCCCGGCTCCCGAAAGCACTCTCGGAGAGTACCGGAAGAAAGGTGGAGGTGTACGACGAGGGGCTCGAATACGGAACGCCCCGCCACATCGACATCAACTTCCAGGCAGTGCTCGATGCACAGCCGGACATGATTTTATACCTCATCACCAAATGGGACGTTGAAAATGTCGATCAGATTGAACCTCCGCCATCCGCCCTGAACGACAAATTCAGGATTATGAAGGAACTGTTTGCCCGGGAACCATTCGGGAAAGCCTTCGGTGAGAATTGGATGCAGCTGTCGGCCTCCATGGAAGAGCGGAGCACCGCGGTCTTTTCCGTCAGCTACGGCCTCGCCACCGACCCTACAGAGTTCGTCAGGCGCTATCTTCTAGGTGGAGGAACGGCATTCCTGAAGCGCCAGCCTGACCAGTCCTGGAAGCGGCAGTTGCGGCTCTTTGACGGCTTCACCGCGGAGATTGCCCGGAAAGCGCAACGCGCCGGCATTCCCCTGGTCGTCGCAGTGGTTCCGCCCCGGGCGGCCGCCATTATGATCTCCCAAGGAACTTGGCCATCCGGCTGTGACCCTTACCGCTTCGGAGAAGACGTTCGAGCCCGCGTTGAGAAATACGGCGCTACCTACATCGACATTCTCAGCGGATACCAGCGCCAACTGGACGCCGGCAAGTTCTACTATCCGGTCGACGGCCATCCAAATGCCGCTGGGCAAGCCTTTCTTTCCAGACTCCTGACCCATCCACTCGCTGGTCTCATACGTTCTTCTGAACTCGCCCGCTAGCACCTTCCTCCGTCTCCGTCAGAGCGTCCGTAAGTCCGGTACACAAGGCCAAGCCAATGCTATTCTGTTGCCGATGACAAAGGTGCAGATCACGTTTCCGCTCACCCGTCCCCTGACCGATACGGATCTGAATCGCATTGCGCACATGCACTCGGTCTACGGCTTCAATGCAGTCCGCCTGAAGCAGTCCGGCGACGCTTTGTTCGTTGAATATGACGCTTCTAGGCTCTCACCGAAGGAAGTACGCGGATCGCTCGAGCAGAACGGCTTGCCCGTTGGCGTTCCAACTCCTCTGCCGCTTGCGCCCAAGCTCGAACCTCCACCTGCCGCTTAGTGCATGGGTCTGACGCTCGGCATTCATCCGGTTCGCGAGGCACTGCGCGCTCATCGTCCGCTCGACAAAATCCTCATCGCCAAAGGCGCGGCCAGCCCTCGTATCCAGGAGATTGTTGATCTCTGCCGCACCCAGTCGGTGCCGGTCCGCTTCGAATCCCGCGAACTCCTCGACCGCGCGGCCAAAGGTGTGCCCCACCAGGGTGTCATCGCTTTTGGATCGGCGCGAGACTACGTCGATTTTGAAACCGCGATAGACGGCGCGGATCTCGTCGTGGTGCTGGACGGCGTGGAAGATCCGCACAATCTGGGCGCCATCGTCAGAACCGCCCATGCCGCCGGAGCGAATTGTGTGATCGTCCCGGAGCGTCGGGCCGCTCCCTTGACCGAAACCGTCGCCCGCGCCGCCGCTGGAGCGCTTGAATATCTTCCTGTGGCCCGAGTCACCAATGTGAGCCAGACCCTGGAGCGGCTGAAGGCGAAAGGCTTCTGGATCTACGGACTCGACGAGCGCGGTTCACAGATGCACTACGATGTCAACTTTGCGAAGCCCTCGGCCATCGTCCTCGGCGGCGAGGGAAAGGGACTGCATCAAGGTGTACAGAAGCATTGCGATGTCCTTGTGCGCATCCCCATGGCCGGGGAAGTCTCGTCTTTGAATGTATCGGTCGCTTCCGGCGTCGTGCTGTTTGAATGGCGTCGCAAGCAGAGTGCGCACTAACTAACCCCTCGGGCTTATCGTCAGCGCGAGCACCAGCGTCTCCATCACCATGCGATCGTCTTTATATCCGTCGCGAAACTTCTTGTCAGTCTCATAGATCGAGGCAATCGCCCGCTGCAGGTGCTCTCTGCTGAATGCGCTTGCCGTCGTCATCACCTGCTCCGCACGGTCGCGCCAGATGCGAACGCCTGCCTTCGTGAAGAATGCCTGTGCCTGCTGCGACGTTGTTAAGCGCGCTTCCTTTGCAGCCAGCGCCAGCCGGAACTGCGTGCTTAGAAACGTCAACGCCAGCGGAAGATATTCGCCTTCACGCACCAGTATGTCCAGTGATCGAAGAGCCGCCGCCCGGTCCCGCTTCCCCAGCGCATTTACCAGATTGAAGATACTGCTCTGCGCTGCGTTGGGCACCATGGTTCTCAGGTCGTCCATCGTCACCGCCCGGTCCTGGCCGACAAACAGCGCCAGTTTCTCGATCTCAGAAACCAGCCGGTTCGCATCTCCGGCGCAGGCATCCAACAGCACCGCCAGTTCAGCGCCTGCTAGTTTGAGCTTGTTCTCCCGGGCCAAATCCTGCGCTACGTAGCGGCTCGTTTCAGGACTTAGCGGCCGAAACTCTACCGTGACCGGAATGGCTGAGTAGAACCTCTGCACCCGCTCCATCCTCGGCTTATCGTCGCCGGAAAATTCGAAACGACTGCATTCAAACACCAGAACCGTGCCGGGAGTCGGCGCCTTCAAATAAGCGGATAACCCTGAATCGCCTGAGGAGTCCTTCTCGTCGTCTTCACTCGCCGCAGTCATCCGCCTTGGCAGCGCCAGTTCCGCCCCCGTGATCCAGATCACGCGATCCGATGCAAACAGAGACAAAGACTTCGCATCGTCCAGAATATTCGCAACGGTCGTTTCTTCCAAATCGATGTGTGTGAAACCATCCGCCCGATTTTCCGGTGTCAGCGCGCGGCTGACCAGCGCCTCTCTGCACAAGCGGCGATTGTATCCTTCCGGGCCTAAGAACAAATACGCCGGAGCCAGCGGTTGTTTCGTTGTCCGAGCAATGAATTGGTCAGGGTTAATCGCTGGCATGTTGCTGAGTGGTGGCGCGCAGCCGCGCCCGTTGCGCTTCCGAGAAACTCGCGCAAAACGGGCACGGTGTCAGGCGTGCCACCCAAAGGGCTGGCGAGTTCCTTCTTCGTTTGGCGGCACGCAGCCGCGCCCTTTGCGCTTCTGAGAAACTCAGAAATTCTCCATCACACCGCTCACCACATCCTGGGCCACCACTTCGCTCAAGCGCGCATAGGCAGGGCCGCTCTCATTGAAAAACTGGTGCGGATCGGTCGCGATCTCAAAATAGCTCCTCACCACGAAGCCTGGATGCGAATAAAGTACCCGGCCTGTGGCGCGCTGCACCAACTTGATATTCAATACAACGACTATCTGAACGCTCGTCGCTTTCCCGGTGCTTGGATCCGATACCGTCGGGGCGACATTGACAGCATTGATGTTTCCGGTAAGCACAGCGTCCGCAGTCGACGCGTCTTTCACGGTTATGAATCGCGTTCTCGTCGTGAACTCGCGCCCAATCTGATCGGCCAGCAGGCCAGGAAGCTGGTATTGCGTTAAGGTCGAAGTAAAAGGCGGAATTGCGATCGTCTGAATACTCTTCGGCATCAGGTCGGCTTTGCCGCCGACATGATACCCGCACGAAGAGAACACCAATGCGCACAGTCCTGCAACCATCCATCCAAACTTCACTGTCATCGTCGGTTATTTGCGGACAGCCTTGATCTCCATCACAATTTCGGTGGCCGCATCGGCGGTGAGACGCAGGTTATCTCCCACCAGCCAGATCCAGATCGCTTTCGAATTGTTGGGATCGTGCCGGATGTCTCCGGCAATCAGTCCGCTCTGGCTGGCGACTCCAGCATTGTGCGGTGTTTCGTCCCCTTCGCCACGCACTTCAATTTGCGCCGAAGCCAACGCTTGCGCCACTTCAGTTGCCGAAACGTTGTTCTGAAACTCTACCCAGAACGAAATGCCATACCCATGAAACACCGGCGCTTGCACCAAGCGGATCGAGGGCATCGGCAACAGCCCGTCATGTACTTGCCGGCTGAGAATAGTGGCTACGTGACGCTCAATCCGCTGTTCCACTGAATACAGTTTCAACGGCGCTTCCGAGCCATATCGTGGAAGCATATTGAAGCTCAATTGGGAATCGAAGATTTTCTTGTCCAGTGGCTTGAATGCCAGTAAACCGGTCGTCTGCTGATGCAGTTCCGTCAGTCCCGCCTGCCCTCGCTCACTTGCCGGTTCAAACACGTGAGCCACCAGATGGTGTACGCCCGCGTAATGTGACAACTTCGTGATCACGAACGCAATGGCGCTTGCGGCGGGATGCGCTACCACCTGTAACCAGCTCGAACTGATGTCCGGCTCCTCAAAAAGCGGACACGCAATCCGGGCCTCCGGCTGCAGTTCCAGACTCCCCGTGCAGTCAATCAGCAGTGGGAAGCCGCCCGCCTCTTTCGCTAGCGTGTAGGCCTTCAGAGAACCCTCTTCATTGCCTGCCAGCAGGATTGCCTGATCGCGCTCTACAGTGGCCTGACCAAGCGGTTCCAGGTAGACGGCCTCGCCCTCCTGTTCCCCAAAATTACCGGCTGCGGAAGCCGAGTAACCGGTGATGGCAGCTCCGCCAATCCGTGCCTCCAGCACCTCCTTGAGGTCCTTCCCCAAAAGCGTCTCAGCGCCCACCAGCGCCAGCCGAACAGGTGTGAATTTCATTTCTGGTTTAGCCAATCTGATGCTCCGGTAACTGTGCGGCGGGCTGCGAACGCTTTCGCCTTCTCAGGATTCCGCCTACTCGAATTAAGATGCCGCTCAGCGTGTAAGTAGTTGCAAGGATCAGCAGCACCGGCCTGGACCAAAGCCAGATCAACAGCGCCGCCGCTCCCACCACCAGCACCAGCAACGGCGATCTGGGCTTCGATACATTGATCTGCTTGAAACTCGGGTAGCGCCAGGTACTCACCATCAGTAATGCAACCACCGTCACGCCGATCAGCCAAACAATGGACCAGAACACGGACGTCACCGGCGCGGACGCCATGTAAACAATAGCGGCGACAACTCCCGCGGCCGCTGGTATCGGCATCCCGACAAAATACTTCCGGTCCGGTCTGCCAGGATTCTTCGGCATCGGATTGGTCTGCACGTTGAAGCGCGCCAGCCGCACCGTTCCGCACAGCAGAAAAAAGAAAGCCGCCAGGTAACCCGCTCGCGTGAGATGGGTATAAATCTGGACGTCCGATCGGTCCACAAACAATACGCCCCAGACGTACAGCAGAACCGCGGGCGCAATGCCAAACGTGATGCAGTCGGCAAGCGAGTCCAGTTCACGCCCGAAATCGCTCGTCGTGTTCGTCATGCGCGCAATCCGGCCATCCAAGCCATCAAAGAACACCGCAAAACCCAGCGCTTTGGCCGCAATCGAAAAATGCGCATTGAATCCCAGGTTGCCGCCGCCAGCCTCCAGCGCGCCCTCAAACGCCTGCACAATTGCCACAAAGCCAAGGAAAATGTTGCCG
>CBAAAA010000193.1:0-8500 GCA_964658695.1 uncultured Solirubrobacteraceae bacterium
CGACGCGCGGCGATCTGGCGCGTTTTCAATCCTACGATGGCGACGCGATCGCGGACGAGACAACCGGAGAGAGTGCCATTCCCGTTCCCCGCCTGCGCCCCAGAGTGGGCCTGTGGGCCGGCAGTCAGCCGCCTGCCCGCTTTGAAAGTTTTCCGCTCCTCGAAGTTAGCCAACAGGGAGAAACGTTCCTAGATACCGGGTTTATACCGCCAGCCCTCACTGTGCCGCCGACGGGGGCTCTCGGTTCCTTGTGCGGAGCCGTGATTGCGCTCGTTCGGGAGAAAACCTTCTTTCTGGCTGACAGACTTCGCGGCGGCTCCTACGCGGAGGGCGATGCCGAGCAACTCGAAACCCGCTCCCGCATTCAGAGTCTCGCCGCGGGCCTGCCAGTCGCCGAAGCCGCTTTGCAAAGCGGTCATTCACACCCCTTTCATTTGTATCTGGCCATGTGCCAGTTGGCGGGACATGTGGCGCGTGTCACCCTAAGCCTGATCCCGCCCCAGTTCGCGCCTTATCAGCATGCCGATTTGCGGGCGAGCTTTCTGCCCGTTATCACCTTTATTCAACAGGCTGTCACCGACGCCGTCATCGAATCCTGGAAGAGTTATCCGTTGCGCCAGCTTAATCAAACATTGAGCCTTGCTCCCCACGCCGCGCTCGATGACGCATTGGCGGAAGGAGGCACTCTCGATGCCCCGAATCTGGCCATCGCCTTCCGGCCCGCAACCGGCAGCACCGAAGAATCAGCCATTCTCTGGGGCGATAGCTGCGTTATAGGATCCCCCAACGTCATGCAGCGCCTGCTGACAAACAGAGTACTGGGGGCCGAACGCCGCCACGTGGACCGGCTGCCCGATCTGAATCCGCCTCGCGGAATGGTGCTGTTCTCATTGACCACGGACCAACTCGCTATCACTCTTGGCCAAGGCCTCCAGCTATTGCAGCGAGGCGATGACCCCATACCATCAGAGGCAGTCCTTTACGTGCGCCGGCCCACAGATGTGAAAACGGCGGAAGTGAAGACAGCGGACGAGAAGACGGTGGCCTGATTCATGCTGGATCTCATTCAAGCGCCGGTCCCGTCTGTCGCGCTCTTTCAGGACTTCACGCGCGAGTTGATCCTCCTGAAATGGAGCGTGATGAATTCTCCGGCAGGGTCCGTTCATCCTAGTCACATCGATGCAAGTTCCGGCGCGCAAGTCCCCACTCAGTCCAGGCCCAGTCTGGTTTGGAACCGGATCGTCTCGCTGCTCAATCAGCAGGCGCTCGAAGCCACGCGCCTGGGCGGCCCTTCCAGTCTCGAGTTCCATCGCGAGGCAATTTATGTCATGGCGGTCCTCGCCGACGAAACGTTCCTGCAACTGGACTGGGAAGGACACGATTACTGGCTGACTCACCTGGTGGAGGCGCATGTGTTCCGGACTCACGCCGCCGGGGAAATCTTTTTTCGGCGTGTGGATGCGCTCCTCACTCGTGAGGACGATGCGGCGGCCGAGATCGCCGCTGTTTATCTATTCGCCATTGGACTTGGCTTTCGCGGGAAATACCGGGGCGAAGGCTATTCCGCCGCCCTCGAAGCCTATCGCGCCAGGCTGTTTGCCTTCATCTCTCGCCGGAAACCTTCGCTGGCGGCCAATGCCAAGACTCTGTTCCCGGAGGCTTACCGAAATACCATTCAAAGCGGCGTTGAACGACCGATTCCGTCGCCGAGAAAGTGGCGCATTGCGCTTGCCTGTTGTTTTGTTGCGTGGCTGGGCATCTCGCAGTTGCTGTGGATGAACCTGAGCCAGGACCTGAATGCCCGGCTCGCCAAAATCGATTCCAGTGTGGGCGCCGTTCCTGCCGTCAGTGCCACCTCTGTGGCAAAGAAATAGCGGTTAAGAAAATGGAAAAGGCACTGCTCCCTTATTTGATCGCCCTGCTCGTAGTAGCAGTCATTCTGTTAGCGGTAACTGCGTTTCTTATCATTCGTTCCCGCTTCCAATCAGCAGTCAGGCCGCGGAAAAGTTCCGCTGGCCGGCGCTCGAGAGACAGCTTCCTCGCTTCTCTCACTGCGCTTCGATCGAAAATTCCGGACGGAGACTTTCTCTATCGCGTACCCTGGATCCTCGCGCTTGGCGAGCCAGGCTCCGGCAAAACGAGTTTGCTTCGGCAGCTGGAAACCGAGTCCTCCGGCCAGGAGAGCGACGTCGAGTGGTTCTTCCTGCAAGGGGGGGCGCTTTTGGACGTCCCAGGCGAGTACCTGATGCAGCCGGAAGGCACAGTCTCCCCGAAAGACACATCTCAGGACCATGCCCGCTGGAAGCGATTGCTGCGGCTGCTTGCCCGTCATCGTCCCCACCGGCCTGTCGATGGCATCGTCCTGGCTGTTCCCGTCTCTTCACTGATCGGCTCTGGATCGATCGCTGACGCGCAACGCGCTTCCCGGGCCAGTGCCATCCGTAGCCAGCTGGATCAACTCCAGGCAGAACTTCGAATGGTGGTTCCGGTGCATGTTCTTGTTACTAAGTGCGACGAATTGCGCGGTTTTCGCGACTTCTGTGAGCAGTTGGATCCCAGCGCCAGCGATCAACTTTTTGGTTGGTCCAGTGCCAGCACTCTTGAAACAGCATTTTTTCCCGGCCGCATAGACGAAGCTTTCGATATTCTGGGAAACCGCCTGTTGGAACTGCAGGTCGGATTATTTTCACGCGATCTTCAAGCCGCCGTGGACGATCTGTTTCTCTTTCCAGCCGAGTTGGAGCGCCTTCGCTCTCCGTTGAAGGACTACCTGTCGCGGGTCTTTCATGAGACCTCCTACGTTGAGCCCAACTTCTTTCGCGGCATCTATTTCTGCGGCGACGTTGTATTGCAACCTCAGTCAGTTCTTCCGCCTGCCGTGTTACTCGATGAGGCTGATAGCACCGCCCTCACCATACAGCACGGCGGTCACAAGGCGGCTGCGGCGTCAGCTCCGGTACTCGATGGCTACCAGCCGCGCATCTCGTTTGTACGCCAGTTCTTCGAACTGAAGGTATTCCCCGAAGCTAAAATTGCGAAGGCCACGCGCGGCATGCGCCTGTCCCGCGATCGCGGTCTGCTGGCGGCACAAACCGCCTTGCTGGCCTTTGTGCTTATCTTCTCGATTGGAACGGCCGTGGGTTATGCGCGTTTGTCAGCCTTCAGCTCCCACCGCCTTAAACCCGCCCTCGACATTCTGGCCAGCCGCTTTCCGCAGAATCCGGAGGAGCAGAAAAACCTCTCCGTTGCTGCTGCCTACGATCTGGTCGATCTCCTGGGCGTGGTTGACGTACACGGTTTCAGAGCCCTGTTTCTACCTGCCTCCTGGACCGATCCCATCAATGCGGCCATGGGCAAAGCGTTAGCCGATGCCTTCAGCCGGCGAGTGCTCATCTCTTTCAAGAACGAATTGACCGAGCGCATCAAGGCACAAAAAGGCTCCTGCGGCCCCATCTCACTGATTCCTCAGAAACTGCCCACCGATGTCGACGCGCTGGCACAACTGAGTTCTGCTAACGACCTGGAATATCAAGCCCTGGAAAAATCGCTCAGCGACATGGACCGCCTGCGCCGAGCAGTCAACACCTATAACGATCTGCGGCTTGCTGGACGCGGCTCCTTCCAGGAACTGGATCTGCTCTTTCGCTATCTGATTAACAAAGGGCTGGATGATGAGACACGCTTCCGTTCCAATCCCTACTTCATGCGTGCTATGGAGGAGCAGTCGGCCGGTCCCGTGGAATTGCAGGATTCTCTGGACCACCGGAAGGATTTCGAAGCCTGCATGGCCGTTCAAACCGAGTCGCGCGTCAACAACTTCTTCGCGAGCTGGTTTGGCGACAACAATCCACTTCCGCCTTTGACAAATGGCGTCGCCGACGAAGTAGACGATCTGACTTCCGCAACCGCGCATACCCGCGAAAATCTTCGATTTATGGTGGATGACGTTCGCCGTCTGGATGCACTGGTATCCAGTGGGGAATATCGCTGGCTCAGGGAGCCCAACTTCAACACCGCGAATTTCCCGCTCCTCTCCAGGGGTGTCGGTTCCGAGCCCTTTGCCGACGCCGCATTCCTGCAGAAAATCAACGACAACGGGAACCGGGCCTTCAGCAAACTCAAAGACGACCTGTTTTCTGTGGCGACGGGTTCCACCGGCAACGTCCTGGTGGACTTTCAAGGTGAGATCAAGATAGATCCGGAGGTCAACACCCTGTCCTCCAATATCGACGCTCTCTTGACACAGGACTTCATGGCCGAGTCCGCGGCTTCTGCTCTGCTGAATCCCGCCAGCGGAGTGATCTGGCACAAAGCGGCTTTACAGCGCCCCATCCAGCTCATGGACTCGTATGACAAATATTTGAAGGATAATCTGCCGCTGATCTCGGCGGGACTTCGCCCGAGCGTCCGAAACATCGCGCAGGAGGGCCTTCGCTCCGCAGTCCTCAGCTCCATTTCTCATGCCCAGGAACCGGTTAACCCCATGTCGGCCTCCGATACCTCCGCGCTCATGATGGAGATTCGAAGCTTTGATGAAGCCTTGCCGCTACTGACTCAGATCGCCACTTCTATTGGACCCGGCGCTAACGCCAGCAGCTCCGATCTGGAGCGCCTTCTGTTCACTCAGGCGAATACCATGAGCCAGCAGTTATCGGCCATCTCTAAATCGGAGTCCTTCTTTGCGCCGGGCGCGGTACCTGTCTCGGCGTGGGACGGCGTCCGGCCTTTCTCATTGCTGCGCTTCGGGATGGAAACTCCCGACGACCTGGAGGTCTATCTCACCAAGCAGCGTGAGCTTCTAAAGACCTTTGCTCTCGATTACGCTCAGCCGCTGGAGCAGTATTTGCAGGCGCACCGGCTTCAGGACGTAAATGGCGCGGATCCCTGGGCCGGCGTCATCCGCGATGTCAAGGATTACGAAGCGAATAAACCAGGGAACTCCATTGCCGCGATGGAGACTTTCATTCGAACCGGTCTCGACAAAATCAATCTCGCCAATGCCTGCCTCCCGGTAGTGGCCGCGGCGCCCTCCTCGAATTACTTCCTCGTAGTCCGCGCTAAGCTCCAGCGCGCTGCTGTCGATCGCTGCGGCGAAATTTTGCTCGATCAGTACAGCACTCGAATCGCCCAGCCCTTCAACCGCAAACTCGCCGGAAAATTTCCGTTCGGTACGTTGCCGGACTCGGCTGATCAGGCTGAGGCGGACGTGCAGGACACCATCAAATTCCTAAACACCATGAACGAAGTAGGCGTCCCGCTGATGAAGTACCTGCAAGCCACCAATCGCCAGCCCGATATCAATTCCTTTCTGAAAGAGGCCGACGCACTGCGCGAATTCTTCGCAGCAGGCTTGTCGGACAACGCCATTCTCGTCGATTCGAAAGTCGCCTTCCGTGTCAATCCCGCAGCCGAGGTGAGAGGCGATCAGATTATCGAATGGAAGGTGCAGTCCGGTGACGGAGTTATCAAATTGGGCGATCCCGCAAATGGTCTCCGCTGGACTTATGGCACTCCGGTGGTCGTGTCCTTGCGTTTCGCGAAGGACTCGCCGGCCGTTCCCTTCCAAGGGGTAAAGGGCGCCGACGCCTGGATCGATGGCAGAACCGTCAGGTACGAGTTCCGCGATCCCTGGTCTCTGTTCCGTCTGCTCTCGCTGCATACCGACGGGCCGGGCGGGTTTGAGGCTTCCGCATCCAATTCGTCCGCATCCCGTCCGTCCGGGATCTTGCGGTTCGTCATCCCAACGATTCCGGATTCTGCCCGAACGAATGTTCCCGGCCCGGTCCCGGCTCGCGACGAAACCAGGGTCTTTGCACGGCTGACCTTTCTCGTTCAGGGCGGCAAAGAACAGCGTGAGATAGCGCTTCCTACCTTTCCGGAACTTGCGCCCACCATCCACGCACCGTCGCCTTTGCTTGCTGCCAACTAACATATGAACTCCAACGACTTCTCATTTCGGTACGACACTGACAAACTGCTCCTGCCGATCAGTTCCGAGTTTCCCGCTGGCGCCAGCTTCCGGTACGATCCCGTCTACGACCACCTGCGCGAACTGCGGCGCGGAGAAGATAACGACTTACCTCAGGGCGTGTGGCAGTCCGACCCTAAGAAAGCCGATTGGAAAGCGGTCGAAGGACTCTGCCTCGAAGTGCTTGAGACCCGCTCCAAGGACCTGCAGGTGGCCGCCTGGCTGTTGGAAGCATGGATTCATCTGCATGGGTTTGCGGGCGCCGCGGAGGGCTTCGGCGTTCTCCGCGCACTCTGCCAGACGTTCTGGGACGATCTCCACCCGCACATTGAAAGCGCCGACGTCGAATTTCGCATCGCTCCTTTCATCTGGATGAATCGGCAAATCCCCGTCGATTTGAAGTTAATTCCGCTTACCTCGCCCGACTCCGACAACGTCAAGCACCACAACTGGTCCGATTGGGAAAACGCTTGCCTCAACGCCAAGACGATCCAAAACGAGTCCCTAAAAACTGTAACCGTAGCCAAGTTTCAGCGGAGTGTCATGCTGACTCCCACGTCTTACTTGCAATCGACGCTGCAAGCCGTCCAGCGCATCTTCGCGATTGCCGAACAGCTCGATTTGTTGTTGGATACCAGGCTGAGGGGTGACGCGCCGGGATTGTCTTCTATCAAGACCCTGGCAGCGTCCATTGCCAGTCTCCTGGCAGGCGTCCTCGAGCAGCGGGGCGGCCTGTCGGAAGATCCGCTCCCGAAGCCCTTCGTACCACCGCCGGCGCCGCCTGACCAGCAGAAAATTGCTTCTTGCGATGAGGTGGTTTTTGCAAAAGTTCGAAGCCGTCCGCAAGCTTACCAGCTACTGTCGGAAGCCGCTGAATTCCTGGCGCGCACGGAGCCCCACAGCCCGGTTCCCTTTCTCGTGAGACGCGCCATTAACTGGGGATCCATGTCTCTCGAAGCATTGATGGCGGAGATGGTCCGTACCCCTAACGATTTGTCTGAAATAAGCCGCTTACTCAATTTTCCTGACCCCCAGAAAGTCAAATCAAAATGAGACGACTATCTCCTGCCTGGGACTCAGGTTGTGGTCGCGTAAGGCCAAATTTTTAAGAAGGTTTTGGAGACATTAATGCCAGAAGGTATACAGCACAAGCTGGATCGTGTTCGCCCTCCCAGAGTACAGATTACGTACGACGTGGAAATCGGAGGCGCAATAGTTAAGAAAGAATTGCCGCTCGTCGTCGGAGTTTTGGCCGATCTGTCCGGTAATCCGGCAGAAGCGCTGCCCAAGCTCCGCGAGCGCAAATTTGTTGAGATCGATCGAGATAACTTTAACGATGTCCTGGCAGCGTGTTCACCCCGCTTGGCCTTGCGGGTTGCTAATACCCTTGAAAAAGAGGCTGCTTCTCAGCTGAATCTCGAGCTCCGCTTCAAGGAACTGGAAGACTTCACCCCCCTGAGAGTCCTGCAGCAGGTGGCGCCTCTCAAGGCACTTTTTGAAGCACGCCAGAAGCTCAGCGATCTGCTCGGCAAACTGGACGGTAACGATGCTCTCGATTCCATCCTGCAAGAAGCGGTGACCAATTTGGACTCGTTGAGTCAATTGCAGGCCGCGACCGCTAAGAAGATCACCGCCCCCGAAAAGGAGTCTGCTTAATGCCTGAACAAGAAATAGAAACCGCCGTCGTCGCTTCACCTTCAGTACCCTCGGACCTGTCGCTGTTGGACCGGATCCTCACCGAAGGCAGAATGGCGCGCGACGTTTCGCAGCAGCCACATGCCAAAGATCTGGTTGGCGAATTCGTCAAGCAGGTCACAACCGAAGGCATGACGATCGCCAACGACACCGTCGCGGGCATCAAGAACCGGATTGCACAGATCGACCAGGCAATCAGCGATCAGCTGAACGCGGTGATCCACGATCCGGCCTTCCAGGCTCTCGAAAGCTCATGGCGCGGGTTGAACTACCTGGTTGCCAATACCGAAACCGGAGCACAGCTGAAGATTCGCGTGTTGAACCTCACCAAGGCGGAACTCCTGAACGATATGGAGAAAGCCAGCGAGTTCGACCAGAGCGTGATGTTTAAGCAGATCTACGAAGCGGAATACGGCACCTTCGGCGGCAATCCCTACAGCGTTCTCGTCGGCGATTTCGAGTTCGGCCGTCATCCGCAGGACATTGCGATCCTGGAAAAAATGTCGGGTGTCGCGGCCGCTGCGCATGCGCCTTTCCTCGCATCCGCCCACCCGAAACTGTTCGATTGGGACTCGTTTGCCGAGATGAGCACACCGCGCGACCTGGCCAAAACCTTTGAGTCGACCGAGCTCGTCAAATGGAGATCCTTCCGTTCCAGCGAAGACTCCCGCTATGTCACTTTGACGCTGCCGCACGTTCTGCTTCGGCTGCCTTATGGTCCGGAAACAGTGCCAGTTGAAGGCTTCGATTTCCGTGAGGATGTCGATGGTACCGACAGCTCCAAATACCTGTGGGGAAATGCCGCCTACGTGCTGGCTCAGCGCATCACTAATGCCT
>CBAAAA010000194.1:0-8494 GCA_964658695.1 uncultured Solirubrobacteraceae bacterium
TGCGATGCTCTACCAACTGAGCTACCGGCCCTCTCACCAGTCAGGATAGCATTCACTTTGCTCGTGTCCGCTGCTTTCCCAGTAACTGATCGCGCGGCATAACCGAAACCTTTGAAAGCATAAACTGTCCTTTCATCGAGAGAAAAATGCCAGAACTTACCACCCGTCCGCCTGCACAGATTCCAGAGTCAAAACCGAGTCACACCTTACATTGGGCCGCGGCTGCGGGGCTTTCCGCGGCTGCTTTATTTGCGGCTTCGAAAATTGCGGGCAGGGTGAACCGGCCGGCCGTTGCGTTCTCCGGAAAGGTAGTTCTCATCACGGGAGGTTCGCGAGGACTGGGGTTAGCGCTGGCGGAAGAGTTGGGCCAGCAGGGCTGCCGGCTTGCGCTGTGCGCGAGGGATGGTGAAGAACTCGATCATGCCATTGCAGCGCTAAGATCCCGCGGTTTTGACGCAGCGGCCTTTCCGTGCGACATCACCAAGGAAGAGGAACTCGATCAACTTGTTTCCAAGGTGATTGCTCACTTTGGAACTATCGACATACTCGTTAACGATGCTGGAATTATCAAAGTGTCACCGTTCGAAGACTTGCATCATAACGATTTCGAAGAAGCGATGAATTTGATGTTCTGGGCGCCCGTAAATTTGACACTCAAAGTTCTGTCGCACTTTGAGAAGCAAGGCGGCGGTTGCATTGTGAACATCGCATCGGTTGGCGGCCGCGTTGCGATTCCCCATCTCTTGCCGTATTGCTGCGCTAAGTTCGCATTGGTCGGCTTCTCAACCGGGCTCAGCGCGGAACTCGATTCCCGTCGGATTCATGTCCTTACTGTCACACCGGGTCTGATGAGAACGGGTTCTTATTTGCACGCGGAATTTAAAGGCAATCGAGAGAAAGAGTTCTCCTGGTTCAGTTTGCTTGGAAATATCCCGGGCGCCACTGTTTCCGCCAGCGAAGCAGCACGCAGCATTCGTGAAGCGTTGCAGCGCCGGGAGCAAGTCCGCACTATCTCGCTTCCCGCAAAGTTACTGATTCATAGCGAAGCACTTCTTCCCGAAGCTACTCGAGCTGTCATGCGGATGGCGAATAAATATCTGCTTCCGGTTGCCGCAGGTAGAAAAGACAGTTCCTCGGGTAAGAATTTGAATGCTCGCTTCGGTCCCCTGTTTCAAGCACTAACTTCCCTCGGAAGAACCGCAGCACGATCATTTAACGAGTAGGCGCAACGCGGAAATAAAGTTGTAACCAAATTCCTTTAGGCGTGATCCATGTTACGCGTCCCCCTTGCTGAGAACAAGCCTTAGAAGGATGGCCGTATTGTCTTTCACCTCACTGCAGGAGAGTTATTGCCATTTTCGCGTCCAGTTTTTCAGAGTTTTCTTCAGGCCGGATTCGAGTGCTCGTGTCATCGTAATCGCCTGGGAGAGCGGCTGAATATTCTGGAATCGTCGCGGCATAATGAATTTGCATTCCAGGACTTTCAACGGGTAAAAGCCTTCGGGATGGAAACGATCCGTACGGCGGTATGTTGGCCGGTTATTGAAGAGGTCCCAGGGCAGTTTGATTTCAGTTCCGCCGATGTGCTTCTCGATGCGGCTCGTGCGGCTGAAGTGCAGCTTGTGTTTGACGTGCTTCACTTCGGATGGCCTGACCACATCGACGTGTTCTCGTCCGCATTCCCTGGACAGTTCGCTCTGTTTACCAGCAGATTTGCGCGTCATCTAAAGGCACGGGGTCTTCGCCAGACGGTGCTTGCGGCCGTCAACGAAATATCATTTCTCTCGTGGGCAGGCGGCGATAAGGCCGCTATCTCACCCCATGCAATCGATCGCGGGCACGAGTTCAAGCGGAATCTGGTGCGCGCCTCGGCGGCGGCTTCGGAAGTTCTCCTGAACGAATTACCCGGAGTCAGATTACTGGCGCCGGAGCCCGCGATCCATATTGTCGGCGATCCAAATATTCCGGGCGACGTTGAAGAAGCAGCCGCTTACACCCTTGCACAGTTCGAGACGTGGGACATGCTGAGTGGGCGTTTAGCTCCTGAGCTTGGGGGAAGGCCTGAGTACCTCGACATACTCGGCGTGAACTTCTACGAGCGCAACCAGTGGGTGCACAATTCCACCTGGATCCCTCGTAGTGATCAACGCTACCGCCATCTTCGACAAATATTGCGGGACATCTGGGATCGCTATCAGCGGCCGATGCTGTTGGCTGAGACAGGAACGGAAGACGACCGACGAGCTGGTTGGTTCGCTTACGTTTGTGACGAAGTGGAGGCCGCTTTGGCAAGTGGAATTCCTTTGCAAGGCATTTGTCTCTACCCGGTTGTGAACCATCCGGGTTGGGATGATGGCCGTCACTGCTGCAACGGCCTGTTCGATTACGCCGACGACAGCGGGCACCGCGAAATTTATCCGCCTCTGGCTGATGCCATCCGACTTGCCAAAAGAAAATTCTTCAAGAGCCGAAAGGACAATACTTATGACGACGAAGTTTCAAGACCTTCTCTGCTTTGCCCATCTTCGATGGGGGTTCGTGTTTCAGCGACCGCAGCACCTGATGAGCCGCTTCGCTCGAAGTCATAGAGTCTTTTATTTCGAAGAGCCGGTATTTGAGGACAACGGGTCCTTTCTTCGAGTTACGCAGTGCCCGACGACGCAGGTACAGGTGTGTACGCCGGTGTTACAGCATGGACTGACTGCGGCCGCGATTGCCCGGCAACAACGTGAGTTGCTGGATGCGTTCCTTGTTGAAAGAGGCATCGCTCAGTTTTTGTCCTGGTATTACACGCCCATGGCGCGGGAATTCTCCCGGCATCTACAGCCAGTGCTCACGGTTTACGACTGCATGGATGAGTTGAGCGCTTTTGCGGGCGCTCCTCCGGCGATGTCTTTTAACGAGAGAGAGCTCTTTGAATCGGCCGCGGTCGTCTTCACCGGGGGCGCGAGTCTGTACGAAGCGAAACGTCAACAGCACGTCAACGTTCGGCTCTATCCCAGCAGTGTCGATGTGCAACACTTCTCGGCGGCGCGGAGAATCAGCGCGGAGCCGCAGGATCAAGCAGCCATTCCGCATCCGCGTATTGGCTACGCCGGCGTGATCGATGAGCGGATGGACATAGGTCTGCTGGCGGCAGTCGCTGAGCAACGCCCGGATTGGCATTTTGTGATGCTTGGCCCGGTGGTGAAGATAGATCCAGAGAGCCTTCCGCAAGCTCCGAACATTCATTATCTCGGAATGAAGTCCTACACGGATCTTCCCGCCTATCTCTCTGGTTGGAAAATCGGCATGCTTCCGTTCGCGCGTAACGAATCAACTCGCTATATCAGTCCCACCAAGACTCCTGAATACCTCGCCGCAGGTCTGAGTGTGATCTCGACTCCCATCCAGGATGTGGTGAAACCCTACCAGGAGTTAGGGCTGGTGGCGATAGCTGACAGGCCGGATGAATTCATAGCAGCGGGGAAGAGGCTTCTCGACGCACCCGACGAGCGTTCCAGACTTGGGCGGGCGGATGCTTTCCTGGCGCGGAACTCCTGGGACAAAACCTGGAGCGCCATGGGTCACGACATTTCGGATGCGATTGAAAAGAAAATCTCCGAAGCCAAGGAAAACGTCCCTGCTCTGCTGACTTCTCCGATGCTCATGAAAGGCGCCGCACATGTTTGATTACTTAATCGTAGGCGCGGGATTCGCTGGCTCTGTCACCGCCGAGCGGATGGCGCGTGTATACAACAAGAAGGTATTGTTGATTGATCGCCGCGAACACGTAGGCGGGAATGCGTTCGACCATAAGAACAACTCCGGACTGCTCATTCATAAATACGGGCCGCACATCTTTCATACGAACTCCGATCAGGTATTTTCATATTTGTCGCAGTACACTTCGTGGAGGCACTATGAGCACCGGGTGCTGGCTTCTGTGGACGGAAAACTCGTTCCTGTGCCGATCAACCTGGATACCGTGAACGAGCTCTACGGACTATCGCTGACGTCGGAAGGGTTGGAGGATTTCTTCGCGAGTAAAGCTGAAGCGCGCGAGTCGATTCGAACCTCGGAAGATGTGGTGGTGAGTAAGGTCGGCCGGGACTTATACGAAAAGCTGTTCCGAAATTACACGCGCAAGCAGTGGGGCAAGGATCCTTCCGAATTAGACGCCCAGGTAACGGCGCGCATTCCTGTCCGGACCAATCGGGACGGACGCTATTTTACTGACAAACATCAGTGCATGCCCAAGCACGGATACACGCGCATGTTCGAGAACATGCTGGATCACGCTAATATTCACATTGAGCTTGGCTGCGATTATCGACAGGTGATGCACGAGGCGAAATACAAGACGTTGATTTATTCAGGACCGGTGGATGAATACTTCGACTTCCGCTTTGGCGAGCTTCCTTACCGGTCACTGAATTTCCGCCACGAAACACTCGGGATGGACTACTTGCAGCCAGTGGCCGTGATCAATTATCCGAACGAGCATGAGTATACGCGGGTGACGGAGTTTAAACATCTCACAGGGCAGAGC
This sequence comes from uncultured Solirubrobacteraceae bacterium, assembly GCA_964658695.1. Taxonomy (GTDB): domain Bacteria; phylum Acidobacteriota; class Terriglobia; order Bryobacterales; family Bryobacteraceae; genus Bog-105. Next base: position 4,532 of record CBAAAA010000194.1, read on the forward strand.
CACTCGCAGACCAGCGTCGTGTATGAGTATCCGTGTAACGAAGGCGATCCATATTATCCGGTGCCAACGAGAGAGAATGCCGCGCTGTATGCGAAGTACGCTGAACTGGCCGGAGCGACGAATGGCGTGCATTTCGTAGGCAGGTTGGGAACGTATCGCTACTACAACATGGATCAAGTTGTTGCACAGGCTCTGACACTCTGCAAACAGCTTGCCGCGGCTCCGGATTTCGTTCCGGTCGAGAAAACAAGGGCTGCGACCGCGCTGATGCCGTTGACGGCCTCGAGCTTCTAGCTCGCTTGCGGATCACGGTACTGTCGCCTCATCGCGATGACGCGACCTTCTCTCTGGCGCTGGCGCTTAAACGCTGGAGCGTTGCTCAGGTGGATCTCACAATCCTGAATTTCTTCACGCGTAGCGCTTATGCGCCGTACGCTCCGGACAGCCAGGATGTGAGCGCGCTTCGGGCGGCTGAGGACAGGCGCTCGGCCAAGGCGGTTGACGCGCGGATTCAAATACGAACGCTGGAATTGCTCGATGCGCCGCTTCGTCTTCCGATTGATTTCGGGTCGGTCACTAACCCGGAGGCCTTCGCTCCTGTTCTGGAAGAAGTGATTTGCTTGTCTCGCGTGATTCGGTTTGTTTCCAGGCGCTCGTTGGTGTTGGCGCCGCTCTCATTAGGCGATCATATTGACCATCGGACTGTACACCAAGCGGCTTTAGGCGCGGAGTGCGGCAAGTCATTGGGGTTCTACGAAGACCTGCCGTATGCTACGTGGACTTCGGAAGAGTCGATTCGCGAGCGCGTGGAAGATGCGGAAAAAAAGCTGCTGTTTAAGATCACTCCGGTGCTGCAGCGCCCGAGAAGCTGGCGATTCAAAGAGCATGTGAGTAAAAAGTATCAGTCGCAGATTGACGATGCGATGGCAAGGTCGATCGCCCGATATAGCGGGAAGTACAGGGGCGCCGAACGCATCTGGGTGCCTCGTCACAGTCGAGCATGGACCTTGCTAACACGGTTTTGAGCGTCCGTGAAAAAGGCGTTTCCGGGCAAAAACGTGGAGACGCTGAGTCGATTCCGCAATCCACAGCAGCTTGTTTTCGCGTGATTCTAAGGTACCGAGGAATCGCGCTAACAGTTCAGGAATGAAGCGCCCTGGTCGCCTGTCCGCGCTAACACGAAAAGAGTTGCATCATCCGCCTTACGGCAATTAGGTCGAAAAGCCGCGAGGTCCTCGCGGAAGGCGGTGAGCATGTCGATGGGAGTCTTGCTACGATGCTGGCGAATGAGATTGCAGAGGCGGTCGGCGCCGTACTCAGCGTTGAATGAGTCAGTCGCTTCCGAAACGCCATCAGAGTAGACCACCAGCAGCTCGCCGCGCGCCAGAGATAGTTTCGTGACGGAGTACTGTTCGTTCGAAAACATCCCCAGCGGCAAGTTTGCGCCCTCAATTGCGGCGACCGAACCGTTGCGCGCCACAAGAGGGGGCGGGTGACCGGCGTTGCTGATTTCAACTGTGCCGTCGGGTAAAGCGCGGCCGCAGACGAGGGTCGCGTATTGATTCGGAAGCGTGCTCGCTGCGAAGACACGGCTGGCGTGCTCCAGTAAGCATTTGAGCTCGATTCCGGGCTGGATGAGTGCGCGGAACGTGGCATGCAGATGGGCCATCAGCATGGAAGCGGCGACGCCCTTGCCGGAAACGTCGCCGACCAGGAAGTAGAGGCCGTTGGGCCCGGCGTCGATCGCGTCGCAATAATCGCCGCTCACAACGCCCGCAGGCTCGTAGTGGTAACAAACGTGCCAACCGCTACGATCCAGTGAGGGCGGCGGAAGCAGTCCCTTTTGGACCTTTGCGGCGAGTTCGAGGTCCCGCTCGAGCGCGTCGCGTTCCGGGCGGGACAGATGATCGAGGCAGAATCGGACCAGCGGGTCGCAGATGAGGCGATCGGTTTCGATGCTGTCCTGACAAGCTTCGCAGACGCCATATGCGCCGTTCGCCATCCGGTCTAGCGCACTATCGACCTCGCGCAAGAGTGCATGGAGGTGGGCCGGGTGGCTGGTCCTTTCGGTAAGCGTTTCGCGCAGACGGCCGCGCCGGGACTCTAACTGCTGCCTGATGAAATCGTTGACAGCGGCCACCATAAAATGCCTCCCGGATTCACTCGAATCCCTTGTTTTTCGATGCAGGTCGTGAGCGGAAAGTTCAGTCGGAATATTGCTATTTTAGCTTTCGCTTCAGGCGCCCTCAGAGCCTTGCAGCCCAACTCCGGTTGTTCTCGCGCGCGGGCATCACTGGTCGATCATGTTGCCCGCCTACGGTCTAAATGGCGTGACTTGTTGGATCAAGAGTCGCTCTGAGCAGGACTCATTGCTTTGTGAGCCGGAAGATTACTGCAGGAAGATTCGTTGCACGGTTGGGCCCGATTAGGACTGGAAGTCAGCATCGCGTTTGGAACCGCTAAACTCGAATTGTTTATGGAGTTGCTCCGATCCGCGGGAAAGCAGAGTCTCAACTGAGCCTCATGCGACCGATGTTGTTAATCGCGCCAGCATCGGGAACCTTCGCGCAGGAATTCTCGTACAAATCATGGAGCATCGCTCTGCCCAGGAGAATACGCGTGAACAGAACAGTCATATCGGCCTGTCTGCTTACTTCCTTTTGTCTCGCTACCTTTGCACAAACGCCCACCTTGAGTGGCCGTTGGATCGTCACTCAGGACTTTTTAGGCACTCCTCGATACATGAAGCTGCAGCTTGAGCAGAACGGCTCAAAACTCACCGGTGATCTCGACGGCGACAAACTGGAAGGCACTGCGGGTGACGGCGCCATATCCTTCGTAGTACGTGGCGAAAACCATGACACTTTCGAGGTTCGGGGCACGTTCGCCCAAGAGATGCTGACGGGGACAATGGTCGCTACCGAGGCAGCCAATCGGAGCCATCGGTACACCTTCTCACTCACGGGAAAACCCGCTCCGCCGGTGAAACACGGCGCACCGCGGCGCCACGATTTCACACCCACGGTGTTCTACCGACAGTTCTCCGCGCTCAACAAACCGGTGCTAACGGTCGCGCCTGGCGATACGATTCACACCACCACAGTGGATGCCGGAGGCACCGATGAGCATAATGTGCGCCGCGTTGCCGGCGGAAATCCGGAGACGGGGCCGTTTTACATCGAGGGCGCCATGCCTGGCGACGTGCTGGTCGTGCACATCAACAAGCTTCGTCTCAATCGCGATTGGGCCAGCAGCGATGATTCACTTGTCGAGCGCAGCCTGAACTCAGACCTGGCGGTCAAAATGAAAGACGTTGGTAAGGAGGTCCGATGGCATATTGACCTCGCAAGCGGCACAGCGTCGCCGGAAAAGCCTAGCGCGCAGTTGGCGCATTTTCGCATTCCGCTAAAGCCGATGCTCGGTTGTATTGCTGCCGCGCCGAGCATCTCGGGGGCTGCGCCAAGCACGGGCGACTCCGGCTTCTACGGAGGCAACATGGATTTTAACGAAGTTGGCGAAGGTGCAACCGTCTATCTACGTATTTCGAATCCCGGTGCATTGCTTTACCTCGGTGATGGACATGCCGCGCAGGGAGACGGGGAACTCAACGGCAACGCACTGGAAACCTCAATGGACGTTGAATTCAGCGTCGACGTGATTCCGAATAAGCGCATCGGTGATCCCCGTATTGAAACGGATGACGCAATCATCAGCATGGGGCTCGACGGCTCGCTCGATGACGCCCTCAAAGAGGCGACCAGCGACATGGCCACCTGGCTTGGCGAGGATTACAAGCTCACGCCTTCCGAAATCGCCCAGGTGATTGGGGCGGCCGCTGAAATCAGGGTGAGCGAAGCCGCGGATCGCAACGCAGGCGTTGTTTTGAAATTGAGGAAGAAGGATCTGCAGTCACTCGCGTCCGCGGTGAAGTGAGTTGTCAACACGATTTCGGCGGTGCGTGAT
>CBAAAA010000195.1:0-8490 GCA_964658695.1 uncultured Solirubrobacteraceae bacterium
GTTGCTGTTGGTCAGACTGCGGAGCATTTCCGCCTCCCAGTTCTTCAATAAGCTGTGACAGCGCCCCGTCATAGGTATCCGCATAAGCCAGCTTGTTTCCCATCGCAAGCGCCACCTTCTTCAACTGCGGCATGCTGGTCTGCGAGGACTGGATATAGATCGGCTCCACGTACAGAAAGCTATTGTCGATCGGCAGCACTAGCGTTTGCCCGCGCAGCACCTGCGATCCCTGCTGATTCCACAGCGTCAGGTCTTTCGAGATCGTCTGGTCCTGGTTGATCCGTGCATCAATCTGCATCGGGCCGAAGATGATGTTCTGCTTCGAAAGCTGTTCAAAGTCCAGTTCGCCCAGGTGTCCGCCATCACACCGCGCTGCCATAAACGCAATCAGGTTGTCTTTGTTTGCCGGAGTGAATACCGTGATCAGCATGAACTCGGCCTCAGTCTTCCCAGGCAGCGTCCCCACCACGTAAGTAGGTGTAAAAAATCCGGTGCCGTTCTCTCCCTGCTGTGAGGCGGTCTTCGCCAGGTCCCACAAGTCGGCCCGGTTGTAGAACGCCTCCGGATCCTGCATATGGAAGGTTCGGTAGATCTCCGCCTGCGCACTGAACAACGTCTCCGGATAGCGGGTATGTTCCCGGAGCGAAGCCGGCATCGCCGACGCCGGTTTAAACAAGGTGGGGAACAGCCTCGAGTACGCCTGAATCAACACGTCGTTCGGATCAAACACATAGAAGTTCACTTCTCCCGAATATGCGTCCACCGTCGCTTTGACGGAGTTCCGCATGTAATTCACGCTGCGGTCTCCGAGTCCGATTTCGCGGGAATAGGGGTGAGCGTTCGAGGTCATGTAGCCATCGATCATCCACACCAGATGACCGTCGTCCGACAGAATAATGTACGGGTCGCCGTCCCATTCCAGGAAACCCGCCAGGGTATTCACGCGCTCCAGAATCGAGCGCCGGATCATCATGCGGCTGTTACTCGTCAGGTAACTGGTCAGGAGCGTATTCGCATCGCCATAGCTGATAGCCTCCGCCAGCCGGGTGAGCAGCGAATGGATCGGGAATCCGCCTTTCCCCTGGTACGATGTGTACTCCGTCTTCGAGCCGGATGGAAAGTTAAACTCCTCTTGCGCCGAGTCCACGAACACCGGCTCATGCGACCTCTCTCCGTAGAAAATCTCTGGCCGCGTCAATTTCAGGCTCTTGGTTGTCACCTCCGGCGGAGCGTTCTTGACAAAAAGATAAGGCAATCCGTCCGCCGTGATCCTGTTCGCTTCCGCCAGCACAATCCCGTAGCCGTGCGTGTAAATTAAGTGCGAGTTGATCCAGTTTGCCGCAGTGCTCAATTGCCGGATGTCGAGCTCCCGGGCCGAGATCAAAACCTGCCGCAGCTGTCCGTCGATTTTATATCGGTCAACGTCCGAATCGATAAACACATACGGCCGCAAAGGCTGAATCTGCGAGATGGTGTCGTGAAACGCCCGCCAGTCCCAGAGCCTTACGTTATCGAGCAGCGGCTTATGGCGCGTGTAGTCAATCGGTATCTCGGGAACCGCCGCCAGGCTGGTCTCGGTCACCCGCGTTGTCAGCCCGTAAGCCGCCCGCGTCGCATCAATATGGTGCTGAATATAGGGCTTCTCCAGCGCCAACTCGTTCGGTTTGACGTATAACGCCCCAATGGCCGATGGCACCAGGTAGCGAACCGGCAAGATCAGCAGCAGCACCAGCAGCAGCTTGTTTTGCCTCACCATCACCAGCGCAGCTGCTGCAACGCAGCCAAAAATCATCAACCACTGCAGCGGCAGAACAATGTGATCGGCCACCCAGTCAACGCCTACCAGGAACTGCCCGTGATCGTCCAGCAAAAACCCATACCGGTTGAAATAGAATTTAAACGCCAGTCCAAGCAGTAAGAGCGCTACCGCCAGGCGCACAAAAGTAGAGCGGAATGCCTCGGCAAATGTCGGTGTCTGGTACTCGAAGTTGAACCCGCCGGGCGTCAAACTGGGCACTGAACGCGCCAGGTGCTCCCCGTTCGCCGACAGCCAGTACACCAGCAGAGCCAGCACCGCGCCCGTAATCACGACATGCAGAATCATGTTGTAAAACGGCAGGCCGAAAAAGTAGAAGTGAAGAGGCTTTGAGAAAACCGGATCGACGTACTCTCCGGCCGGCGTCGGTACCCGAAGACCGCCAAAAAAGCGCACCACCGTCCAGTTGTCGACCGTTGCGTTGGCCGCGATCAGCGCTACAAAAAACAGCCCCGCATAGGCGATCTTGGAAACCAGCGATCGCTTCACCACTCCGAACAGCGGCTCCTTCCCGAGATGCCGTGTCCCCAGCCGGAACGCCGCTGCAAACGCAATGTAAAAAAGAACTGTCGTCAGAATAAACGGAGCCGTGCCGTACAGCAGCAGATTGAACCAGGTGTCTAGCTGGCCCAACTCCGACCACCATTCATAATCGATCCAAGTGGAAGCCAGATAACGGGAGCAGAGGAGCAGAACAAACAGCACGATCAGCGGGAAAATCCAGCGGCCGCGCCGGTTTCGTTCACCTAGATAATGTTCGGGCATGAACCGTGTTCAGTGTACCGAAGACTATGCGGCGATGTGAGTCTCCGCTTCCTGAAGCAGTTCCAGCAGCCCGCGCGCAACCTCGTTGAAGACCTTTCGACGGCGGTGAATGATGCGGACCGGACGATGGAGTTCCGCACCCCGCAACCGCAGCGCCACCAGACGCCCCTTTGTCACATCCTCGGTCAACACGCGCAGCGGCATAATGCTCACGCCTGCTCCATGCGCGACTGCCTCTTTGATCATCTGCAAATTATCAAACCGCAGCGCGGTTTGTACCTGCACTTTTTGTTCTCTCAAATAGCGGCTCACATGACCCTCTATCGGAAGATCTTCGTCGAATCCGACAAACGGTTCCCCCTCCAGCGCCGATGCCAAAATCGATCGGCCGCGTGCCAGCCGGTGCGAAGGCGCCATAGCCACCACCATCTCTTCTTCCCGCCAGGGCAGTGCCACAACTTCGCGCGAAGATTCCGCATAACTCATCAAGCCCAGGTCGGCCTCCTCCCTCTCCACTGCCTGGTACACCCGCTCTGGCCGCAGATACAGCACCTGGAGTTCGGCCTCCGGAAATCGCTTGGCAAAACGATCTTCGATCTGCGCCATCTCAGATAGCCCGACCGAATAAATCGCCGCCACCCGGACCGTGCCGTTTAGCTCCCGCTTTAAATCGTTCAGTGAGGCTTCGAGCTCGTCTCGCCTGCGCAGCACATCCCGGCAAAATTCGACATAAACTTTGCCCGCATGCGTCACTGTCAACGGTCTGGTGCTCCGGTCAAACAAGGAGACTTTCAGCTCACGCTCAATCTCATGAATCTGTTGACTGGCCGCCGACTGGCTGATCTCATTCAACTTCGCGGCTTTGCTGACACTCTTCTGTTGTGCGACGTCGCGGATCAAACGGAGACTCTCGATGTTCACAAGACACTAGCGTAACATAAGCAAAACTTATTATGAAGAGTGTTAATGTTTGTTTGACGAATAATATCCCACCGAGTATACTAAGCGTATTCTCTGTACCGATATAGGAGACCCGAAGTGTACCCAGTCGATACGCTGAACCAACTTCCGCCAGCACAAGGTTTGTACGATCCTGCAAATGAGCACGATGCCTGTGGACTTGGATTTGTCGTAAATATCAAAGGTGAGCCCTCGCACGACATTGTGCTGAAGGGTCTGCAGATTCTCGTCAATCTCGCCCACCGTGGAGCCTGTGGCTGCGACGCCGAAACCGGTGATGGAGCCGGTGTCCTCATCCAGATTCCGCACGAGTTCTTTGCTCGTGAACTTCCAGCTTGTGGATTTTTGCTTCCCGACAAAGGCCAATATGGCGTGGCGATGTGCTTCCTCCCCGTCGAACGCCAGCAGCGTTACGCCTGTGAAGGTCATGTCGAGCGTATCTGTAAGGAAGAAGGCCTTTCCCCGCTGGGATGGCGCGATACGCCGGTTGATGTAGACGCCATCGGCCGCGTCGCCCGCTCCTCGCAGCCTTACATCCAGCAGTTCTTCGTCGGCCGCCCGCCCGGCCTCTCCGATGATCAGTTCGAACGCAAGCTCTTCATCGTGCGCAAACGCGCCGAGGCCTGTGTTGCGCAATCGGATCTGCGCGAGAAGAGTTTCTTCTACATCCCGTCGTTCTCCTCGCGCACCATCATCTACAAAGGTCTCCTGCTCGCCCAGCAAATCGGCGAGTTCTATAACGAACTGCTGGATCCGGACACCAAAAGCGCGATGTGTCTGGTGCACCAGCGCTTCTCGACCAACACGTTTCCCACGTGGCAGCTCGCCCACCCGTTCCGTTATATCTGCCACAACGGTGAAATCAACACCGTGCGTGGCAACGTCAACTGGATGAACGCCCGGCAGGCAGTTGTCGAATCGCCCGTTTTCGAAGACATCAAAAAGGTTTTCCCGATCATCCAGCCCGGCGTCAGCGATTCAGCGTCGCTCGACAACGCCATCGAAATGCTCACTATGTCCGGCCGGTCATTGCCCCATGTAATGGCCATGCTGATCCCGGAAGCCTGGGACGCGGACACCACAATGTCCGCCGAAAAGCGGGCGTTTTACGAATATCACGCCTCGCTCATGGAGCCTTGGGATGGCCCGGCCGCCGTCGCCTTCACTGATGGCCGCCTGATCGGCGCGACGCTCGACCGCAACGGACTCCGCCCCGCACGTTATCTCGTCACCAAAGACGGTCTGCTGGTGATGTCGTCCGAAGCGGGCGTTTTGCCGTTCGAACCCAATGAGATCGAATACAAAGGCCGACTGCAGCCCGGTAGAATGCTGCTTGTCGATCTCGAAGCCGGCCGCATCGTCCCCGACGAAGAGATCAAGCATCAGCTCGCGACTCAACAGCCCTATGGCCAATGGCTCGAAGACAATCAGGTCACGCTGGATATGTTGCCCGAGCCGACCCGCATGCAGGTCTCAGAGCACGAAACCATCGTCCAACGCCAGCGCTGTTTCGGCTACACCGATGAAGATATCCGGATGCTTCTCACCCCAATGGCTTCGAACGGCGAAGAGGCCATCGGCTCCATGGGTGTAGATACGCCGCTGGCCTGCCTGTCGGATCGTCCGCAGTCCCTCTTTAACTACTTCAAGCAATTATTCGCCCAGGTCACCAATCCCCCCATCGATCCCATCCGCGAAAATTTGGTGATGTCGCTCACCAGTTACATCGGGACCGAGCGCAACATCCTTGCTGAAACACCCGAAAACTGTCACACCCTGAAGCTTTCGCACGCCATCCTGACCAATCGCGATCTCGAAAAACTGCGTCGCGTCTCTCGCGGCGACCTGCTCGCCTCTACGTTGCCGACTACCTTCACCGCGCCCGATGGCGAGGTCGGCCTCAAGCGCGCTCTCGACGGCCTCTGCCGGCGTGCATCCTTAGCCATCAAAGCCGGCTACACCGTGCTCATCCTTTCCGATCGCGGCATCGATGAGGAGTTCGCTCCCATCCCCTGCCTGCTGGCTTTGACGGCCGTTCACAACCACCTGGTCCGGGAAGGCACGCGCACCGGAGTCGCAATTATTATCGAATCCGGCGAGCCGCTCGAAGTCATGCACTTCTGCCTGCTCATCGGTTACGGGGCGAGCGCTGTCAACCCTTATCTCGCCATCGAGAGCACCGAACAGCTGGCCCTCTGTGATGACCTTCCCGTCGAGACCGCCCCGGATAAGGCCGTCCAGAACTACATCAAGGCCGTGAACAAAGGCCTGCTGAAAGTCTTCTCGAAGATGGGCATCTCTACGCTGCAAAGCTATCGCGGCGCTCAGGTGTTTGAGGCCATCGGCCTCAATCAGGAACTGGTCAATCAGTACTTCACCGGCACCCCGTCCCGGATCCAGGGCGTGGGTCTGGGCGTCCTGGCGGAAGAAGCCACCGCCAAGCATTCGTTTGCGTTTCGTCCTGTGCTCGACACCGAGCCGGAACTCGCCATCGGCGGAAACTATCAATTCCGGGTCAAGGGCGAGTACCATCTCATCAATCCCGATTCCGTCAGCAAACTGCAGCATGCCGTTCGTCAGAACAGCTATCAGACCTTCGGTGAGTTCAGCAAGCTCGTAAACGAGCAGAATCGCCATCTCTGTACGCTCCGTAGCCTCATGGAGCTCAAAACCATCCCGCGTCCGCTGCCTCTCGAAGAAGTCGAGCCAACCACTGACATCGTGAAGCGGTTCACCACCGGAGCCATGTCATTTGGCTCGATTAGCGCCGAAGCGCACGAGACCATTGCCATCGCCATGAACCGCATAGGTGGCCGCTCCAATACCGGCGAGGGCGGGGAAGACGAAGCGCGGTACATGCGTCTTCCAAACGGCGATTCAAAGCGCAGCGCGATCAAACAAGTCGCCTCAGGCCGCTTCGGCGTCACGACCAACTACCTGGTTAACGCAGACGAGCTTCAGATCAAAATTGCGCAAGGGGCAAAGCCCGGTGAAGGCGGCCAACTTCCTGGACACAAGGTCGACGAAACCATTGCCCGGGTCCGGCATTCCATCCCTGGTGTCGGCCTCATCTCGCCGCCGCCTCATCACGACATCTACTCGATCGAAGATCTCTCCCAGCTCATCTTCGATTTGAAGAATGTGAATCCGCACGCCCGTATTTCGGTCAAGCTGGTCTCGGAAGTGGGCGTCGGCACAGTCGCCGCTGGCGTCTCAAAAGCCCACGCCGATCACGTGCTCATTAGTGGTTACGACGGCGGGACCGGAGCGTCACCGCTCACATCCATTAAACACGCCGGCACTCCCTGGGAATTGGGCCTGGCGGAGACGCAGCAAGTTCTGGTCATGAACGATCTTCGCAGCCGTATTCGGGTCCAGGTCGATGGCAAACTCCAGACCGGCCGTGATGTCATCATCGCCGCTTTGCTCGGAGCCGAAGAGTTCGGCTTCTCCACTGCGCCCCTGATCGCCGCCGGCTGCATCATGATGCGCAAGTGCCATCTCAATACCTGTCCGGTAGGCATCGCCACCCAAAACCCGGTGCTTCGCAAGAAATTCGAAGGCACCCCCGAGCACATCATCAACTACTTCTTCTTCGTCGCTGAAGAAGTCCGCGAGTATATGGCAAAGCTTGGCTTCCGGACCATGGACGAAATGATCGGGCGCGTGGACATGCTCGAAATGAAAGGCCCGATCTCCCACTGGAAAGCCAGCGGCCTCGATTTCTCGAACATTCTCCAGAGCCCGCAAGTCCCTGGACGTGTCGGCAGACGCTGCACGATCGGCCAGGACCACGGTCTTGATGAAGTGCTCGATCACCGCCTCATGGACCAGGCGCGAGAGTCGATCGAGAACGGGACTGCCACCGAATTCCACATGGCGATCCGTAACATCCATCGCGCCGCAGGCGCCATGTTGAGCGGCGCCATCGCTCGCAAGCACGGCTCAGCCGGTCTGCCTGAAGACACTATCCGCATCTCCTTCAAAGGTTCGGCCGGACAGAGCTTCGGAGCGTTTCTCACCAAAGGTGTCTCGCTGTTCCTGGAAGGCGATGCTAACGACTACGTCGGCAAAGGCCTGTCTGGAGGGAAAATCGTTGTCTTCCCGCCCAAGGACGCCACGTTTGCTCCCGAAAAGAACATCGTCGTCGGCAACACCGTGCTCTACGGCGCAACCAGCGGTGAAGCCTATTTCAGTGGCGTCGCCGGAGAACGATTCGCTGTTCGCAACTCAGGCGCGACCGCAGTTGTTGAAGGCGTCGGTGACCACGGCTGCGAATACATGACCAACGGCACGGTTGTGATCCTGGGCGCTACTGGCCGCAACTTCGCTGCCGGCATGAGCGGCGGCATTGCTTATGTCCTGGACACGCAGGGCGAGTTCGTCGGCACCCGCTGTAATCGCGACGGCATCGATCTCGAGCAGATCTTCGAGCGGGAAGACATCGCCATTCTTGAAAGCCTGATCAACCGGCACGTCGCCTACACCGGTAGCCCGCTCGGCAAGTACATTCTCGAGAACTGGTCCGCTTCGCTCTCGAAATTCGTCAAAGTCCTCCCGCAGGAGTACAAGCGCGTTCTTGCCAGCCGTAAATCCACCGAACATAAGAAACCGGCCGCTGCCGCGCTTCCCCAAGCCGAGGTCCTGGCTGCCCGCGAGGGTTGGAGATAACGATGGGCAAAACTACCGGATTCCTGGAATACACTCGCGAAACGCCGGAACGCCGTCCGGTTCTGGAGCGCGTCAATGACTGGTTCGAAGTCTATCAGGACTTCCCGGTTCAGAAAATCCAAAAGCAGGCCGCCCGCTGCATGGATTGCGGTATCCCGTTCTGTCACACCGGCTGCCCCGTGAACAACTTGATTCCGGACTGGAACGACCTGGTCTGGAAAGGCCGCTGGCGCGAAGCGTTGCGCCAGTTGCACGCCACCAATAATTTCCCGGAGTTC
>CBAAAA010000196.1:0-8460 GCA_964658695.1 uncultured Solirubrobacteraceae bacterium
TATCGCGTAGCCAACCCCAGGTAGACAAGTTGTGCGTAGCGATGAAGCGACGGGCTTCGGTATGAGAGAGAAAGCCGGTGTCCCAGGGGCTTTCGTGGCGTGCGGCCAGCTCAAACATTAGTTCAAGAGCGAGACGCGTCTTGCCGGAGCCGCCGGAACCAGTAACCGCACGCACGGAGATGACGCGGTTGCTTTCTACCCAGGTGCGCAGAGACTGCAAGTCCGTATCACGACCTAGCAGGGGGACAGCGCGAACGCCCGGATCGAGCAGGTCAAGATCTTTGACAGGGGCCCGGACCTTGTTGCGCAGAGGAGAAATCAGGGTAAGGTGCGCAAGCCCGGAAATGTTGATGGTGTTTCCGGAACCGGAGGCCTGGACGATGATGTTGCGATCACCAAATGCTTGTGCGGTTTGGCCTGACATAAGTGTGTATTCCAGGAAACCTCAGCAATTCTATCGCCTTCCGTTGGAGGCGATGTTCGCGGGGACGGAGTCAGGTTGTTGCCGCCCGACTCTGTGTGCGCGGCGCCGGCCGGTGTTCGCTCATACCATGGTGAGGAGGAAGAAGGAATGATTACCGCCGAACTGCCACGCGCTAGCGCGGAGGACGAGGACGACTTTTATCTGATGGCGAACCTTTCCCCGAAGCGTACCGGCTTGCCCTATGTGGTATGGATCTCGCCGCGCGGAAACGCACAGCACGACGTCCGGGTTCAGATATCGCGGGGCCCCAAGGTGCGTCCCGGCGAGTTCGTATCGGTTGCACTTCGGCCAACGCTGCGAGTAGTCGAAGGCGAGCTAACGGCCGACGAGATGCGGTTACTACAAGCCTGGGTTGCAATCAATTTCGATGTGATTGTCCAGTTTTGGGATGGAGTAATCGAGTACACGGAAAACGCACTCGCCGCTCTTTTGCCGTTGCGGGCCGAGGCGTAAGGGATGCGACCGGTGCCGCCCTGGTCGTCCGACATGGCAAGCAGCAGGTGCTCGATCGAGAAGTAGTCGTCTTTAGGGAGCTTTTCGATCTCCTGGACGAGGCGCTGGTGCAGTTGGGGGAGCGGGATATCTGCCCGCATTGAATCGGCGACCCACTTCTTCCGCACTCCGGCCCGCTTCCACCTGCTTCAGCGGTTCAATGATTTGCGCTTCGCTGCGATCGCTCTTGCTCGGATCACAAGTGTGGCACGGAGGTGATCTAGACAGTCAAGAATACAACAACATCTATTCCACACTGAATGGCAGTCCAGCTGCGGATTTGTGCAAGGGAATCGTCGCTGCGTTCAACGACGCAAAGAGCGTCTATCAGATATGGGCCAATCAACAACAATCTCTTCTTCAATTCGCTACCGGGGAATGCGCCAAAAACGTTTTATGAATCGTCGCTAGTTTCTATGACGTATGGGGAATGGGACACCGGTCGTGGAACGCAGATCGTACCGTGGCAGTGTTGGACGGTAGCATGTCCGCTATCCCACTAAGAGTAATGATATGAAATCCGCCCACCTGTTACTCGTACTTGCCATTTGTCGCTCGGCGCTTGCGCTGGGCCCGATACCAACTTACTCTGGGGAGGTTGGTCACCTTCAGACTGACTTAGATCCTAGACGTCAGGTCGCTATCGACGGTATAACCGTCTCGCGGTTAGATGATAAGTTTCTACGGCTCAACGGTAGTGATGATACTCATCGAGTGTGGAACGCTACGATTCCTTACGAGGGACGCGTAGGCTGGACGAGTATATGGGTCGGCGACTTTGCCGGAAATGGTAGGAAGGATTTCATGATTGCGGCATCGCCACCCACAAATGGCCGGTGTCCTGGTCAGGTTACCCTCACATTTCTGATGGAAGACTTACAGGGGATGCCGTTCCCGTGGGTGTTGAGGACGGAACTGGATGAGAAGGGTTCCTTCAGTGAATTACCTGTACCGGTCAGTGTGGGCCCCGGTGGGAAGATGGAACTCATCGCAACCAGATGTAGCTATGACGACGGTGCGTCTGAGAGTCGATCGGTCAGTGATGTCTACTTGGCCGAGAAAGGGCGATGGCACCGTAGTTCCGACGAGGAGGCGAGAAGAAGCATAAAGGCCGCCCGGGAAGTGGGATATCTGAAAGACGTTTTGAATCTAGATGTTCACGGTAGTTTGTTCGGCAATGATGATGTTGACGCACGAGCGGCACATGACGTGAAGATTCTTTCGGTCAAAAGATCGTTGCGAAGGAGTGCGAAATAGTGACAGCAAGTATGGATCCGCTGACAACGGGTGGTGATTGTCTTCAGTGCGGGCTGCAAGTCCAACTAGAAATGAACATCACACTTACAGGCTGGCCCATGTTTGTTACAGATACGTCCCACGAACGAGATATCGTCGCACCGAGCGGGCTCACATACAATGCTCTGGGAAGGCTTGGGAGTTAGACGCCGGCCTGTGTTCTTTGAGAAAGCACGGAAGCGAGAGTGCGCCCGACTGATCTGGGCCAAAGAGTAAGAAGTATTTATGTGACGGGCACGGTGAGAGTGACGACCAGTCAGTGGACGCAGAATAACCTATGACAGGCTATTCTCGGGGGACGTGGCCCAGGGTTAATCTCCGCCTTACCGCTCGTCCAATCAGGCCGCATGTTGCCAGCAGAATCAATCCCCATGACTGAGGCTCCGGCGCAGTTGGCGCATCAAAGCTAATGTCGTCCATAGTGAATGCGAAGGAATCGTAGCTACCTGTACCGAAGTAGACAGTGGAGAAGGGCACGGGCGAAGAGATCGTAATCAGCTCATTAGGAGCAAAGGTCTCAAGGGGAGGATTGGAGTCATGGCTTACGTTCGTTCCATACTTCGAGAGCGCCTCTACGTTGTCGCTCCCGATAATAAGTCCGTGCGTCGTGAAAGAATCACTTACATTTAGATAGTTGAAGTACCCACTGAACGTGTGTATCGGCTGTGTAAACGTCAGGTAAACGTCACCATCGACCGCCATTGCTACATGGTTGCCGGAGTGAGCCGGAACGCGGAGCGCACCATCGATCTCATGCCAATCCAGAACCTCGAACCCGTGTATATCGATACCCGGCAGGTTGAAATCTTCTTGATAACCGCTCAAATTCTCGAACTTGATCGTCTCAGCCGAACCTAACCATCCGGCCAGCAAAAGCAGACAGCATGCAGCACCAAGATTTCTCATAGGAATGCCCCCGCACGAAAGCATCCGATATTCTATATCAGACTCGGCCACATGATCCCTCGCATGGACCTGAACTGAAACTCTGTGTGGGCCCGGGAGCGGCTGAGTGTGCACGGCCACAGCGGTCTATGGGATTACCGCAAACGCATCCCGAATCCTAAACGAGCACTGATGAGACGGAAGAGGCGCCGTTGCAACTCCACCGGGAGAAGTACTTTGACTTCAACGTGCTGGATTTCCAGTCTGCACGTGCCCATTTGACGCGTGCCCACAAAGGGATGTGGTGTGCTGAGCCGGCTGGGGGCATCGACCGCTCCCTTCGGCCAATGTTGCGAGTGGTCGAAGGCCAGCTCACGGCCGGGGAGACGCGGTTACTCCAAGCGTGGGTTGCGATCAATTTCGACGTAATCGTCCAGTTTTGGGATGGAGTCATAGAGTATACGGAAGACGCACTCGCCACCCTTCTGCCGTCGCCGGGCGAGGCGTAAAAGCATTTAAGGTTGGGCGATAAGGCGGAGGAAAATCTCAGTCTTGGTTCTCTCAATGGTCGGTAGGCTGCGCACCATGGAAGCGACTGTTCGCATGAGGAATACTGGGCGCTTGCGGCGAATCTGGACCCATAAAGGGAGTTCAGCGATGTTCGACCGTTCAGTCAAAGTTCTCATGAACGTGATTGCCGTGCCGCTGCTTCTCTCTGTTCTCGCGGCCGTCGGGTGCAGTGATAGTGGATACTTCCTGACCAACGACAAGGGATCTATGGTCGCAGCCGCAGTTAGCCTACAAAGCTGCAACCTGCTAGCTCAACGGGAGTTCTTCGGCTTATCACAAAGAGATCAGGTATCGTTCAACGACGCGGTCCGATCGGGCGACATCATACAGCTCGGAAACGGTACCAGCATTGATCAGAGTGAAGGACTCGACTTCGAGAGAGGCTACTTGACGCCATCCCGGGATAACTGGCCCGATAAGTGCCGGAGAGAAGGCAAGACGTCACTTAGGAGTTTATATGTGGATACAGGTGGGTCCTCAGAAAGGCAGGAGGGTCTGTGTCTCCCTCTCCCTGAGGCGTGGGCGATACCCCACCCCTTTAGGCCCGACAAGAGGTGGCCCGTATAGGATGACGCGCAGGCCAGCCCTGTAGGATGACTCAAGATGTCGATCCCGAACTGCGGTGATAAACGGCAGCATAATGCGATAAAGTTGTACCTTCGTTTGCTGTCGAGACCAGGCTCGTCCGCCCGGTCAGTCATATTGGGTCCGCGTCCATTGATACGGGTCGTTTCGTAACCGTTGGAGCGGAGGGCGGCGTCATCGACCAGATCGATGGCTTATCGGGTAGAACTTGAATGCGGAGGTATTCCATGACTCAATCTTCAGATCTTCGGCTGAGGAGAATACCGCTCAATAATGGCGCCAGCCACATGCCGGCACTCGGCTTCGGTACCCTGATTCCCGATGCCGCCCTGACGAAAACTGCGACCAGAGACGCACTTGAAGCCGGATTTCGACACTTCGATTGCGCGGAGCGATACCGCAACGAGCGCGAGGTGGGCGAGGCGTTGCAGGAGGGATCTGCTGCTGCACGGATCGCACGCGAAGACATTTTCGTGACCACAAAGTTGTGGAACAGCAATCATCGGCCCGAGCGTGTCGAACCGGCCTTCGAGGCGAGTCTGGACAGACTCAGGCTCAACTATCTGGATCTCTACCTCATTCATACCCCGTTTGCGTTTCAACCGGGTGACGAGCAGGACCCGCGAGATCAAAGCGGCAATGTCCTTTACGACGACGGAGTGACTTTGCTCGATACATGGAGAGCGATGGAGAGTCTCGTTGATGGTGGCAGGTGCGGGGCCATCGGACTGTCGGACATCAGCTTGAACGAATTGCTGCCCATCTACGAATCCGCGAGAATCAAGCCGGCCGTGGTCCAGGTCGAAGCCCATCCTTATCTACCGGAAACGGAGCTTCTGGAATTCTGCAAGGAAAGGGGCATTGTGCTTTTGGCGTTCGCTCCCTTGGGTCACGGCATGAAGCCGGGGCTGCTTGAAGATCCAGTCATTTCGGCAATCGCCGCACGAGTTGGAAAGACACCGGCTCAGGTTTTGCTCGCATGGGCGATCCAACGTGGTACGGCTGTGCTCACCACGCCTAAAAGTGCGGCGCGTGCCAGAGAGAATTTCGACATCTCCGCCCTTCCGGAAAGCGCGCTTAACGAAATCAATCACATTCAGACCAGGCAGAGACTGAATCAAGTAGTGAAGACGGGCGTCCCGGGTTTCATCGCTCAAGGCGGGTGAACTGGAAGCCAACGACAACTGGAGCAGCGATGGACGAGGAACAAATACGTGAAGCCCTAAATGCGCACTGGCATGCGTCGGCGGCCGGCGATGCGAATGCGGAACACGATATTTACGATGACGACGCCGTTTGTGATTATCCCCAGTCAGGCGAGCGAATCCGCGGGCGAACCAATTTGCAGGCCTTGCGGAGTCATCATCCCGGCAAACCGTCAGGTTTCAACATCAAGCGAATGCTCGGAAAAGGCGACCTCTGGATCACGGAATACACAATCATCTACCAGGGGCGACCGGCATACACCGTGAGCATTATGGAGTTCCGCAATGATAAGGTCGTGCACGAAACACAGTATTTTGCGGATCCGTTCGAGGCTCCCGCCTGGCGAAGCCAATGGGTTCAACAGATCGGGTGAGGCCGAATTGAAGTACGACCAGCTACTTTCCAGTGCAATTGATTTGTTGGTGAGATGCCTCCGCAGGTGCGTTACCAGCGTCGATTGAGGCATAAGTAACGTGCGAGATTCTTGAAATGATTGGCATTTGAGTAGTGTGAATTTTCAGCAAGCGTGCGTGACAGGGGTAGAGCTTTAGGCAAGATGACTCAAGCCACGGCGAATGACCGAGAAGATCTGGAGCAGTTGCGCCGTCGTTCGAAGAGTTCCGAGGCGCCTTGACCAGTCGAGTGCGTTTACCAGAGACATCGTGGGCGGATTCGGCAAAGGTGAGCGGGCGGTAACCGCCGAACTTGCAATCGCGCGCTCAAATCGTCCTGCAAACAACCGCCAAGCGGTAGGCGAATTCGCCGCAGATCTCGATTATTCGTCACGAAGCGCAACCAGAGGGTCGATCTGTGAGGCGCGCCGCGCCGGCCCGTAAATTCCGAGGAGCGCAACCACTAACAGGGTAAAAGCGCCTGCAAGATAGGCAATCGGATCGACTGTCGGAACGTCGTACAGCAGGTTGGAAAGCAAGCGCGCTGTGAGCAGGGAGGCTACTGCGCCGGCCGAGACTCCCCAAAGCGTCAGTGCTGCGGCTTCACCTAGCAGCAGGCGCAGGATGCTGGCCGGCTGTGCCCCGAGAGCGAGGCGAAGACCGACTTCAGACGTCCGCTGCGCAATGGCGTGCGAGAACACACTGTAGATACCCGCCAGGGCAAGGATCAAGGCTAAGACTGCGAAACCGCCGGCAAGGATCAGAGCCGCACTGCGCGCCGCCAGCGAAGAGGCCACCACTTCTCGCAGCGTGCTGGACCCGAGTACCGGCACCGACGAATCTACCGACCATATGGCCGTCCTCGCCTCCTCGGACAATTCCAGCGCATGCAGACGGCTTCTTGTTCGAATGACAAAGACGGCGCTCGACAGCGTGTGAGTCTCCATCTGGTAAGCATCAAAGTAAATGGTTGGACTGACAGCCTCGTCGATCGACTTGACGTGCATGTCGGCAATGATTCCGACCACCTGAAACGGCCGGTTAGCCCATCTGAGAGTTCTTCCGACCGCATCCTGATTAGGCCAGTATTTACGGCTCATGCTTTCGTTAATCACGGCCTTTGCCGGTGAATCCGGCGTGTCTAGTTCCGAGAACGTGCGGCCACGCAGCAGGCGCGTCCTCAGCACAGCAAAGTAGTTGGGACTGACCAATGCATTGTCGGCCCAATGGAACTCATCGGCGGGCGCACCGTCCACCACAAAGCCGATCTGTCGCTCATCGGCCAGCGGCACATGGGTGGTCAGCGCCGCACTGGACGTTTCCGGCAGTGCTGTGAGATTTTTTAAAATTTCACGCTCCGCCTGGCGTCGCCTGGCATGCGAGGCGTAGCGCTGGCCGTTGAACGTGGTCCTGACGATCAGGACGTTTTCCGGGTCGAAGCCCAACGGCACATCGAGAACATTCAGAAAGCTTCTGAGGAGTGAGACCGCCGCCACCAGCAGCACGACCGAGCAAGCCACTTCTCCAACCAGCAGCAGTTTCGAAAGACGCCGGCTGGACGGAGTGGCGTTCTGCTTCCCCGACTGACGAAGAGATTTGTTGATGTCCCGGTCGCGTTCCGCCCAGGCCGGAAGCAATCCACACACTAGGCAAGTAAGGCACGAAAGCAGCAGCGTGAACGAAAGGACACGTACATCGAGCGTGACCTCGCGGAAGTTCAAATCGGCGCTCCAAAATCGTTCCACCAGCCGAAGGCTGCTTGCCGCCAGGGCACACCCAAGAAGCGTCGCAGTCATGGCGAGCAGCGCTGTTTCCGTGAAGATCTGTCTGGCTAGCCGGGAAGGCGATGCACCCAGCGCGCGCCGGATAGAGATCTCGCGCTGCCGTTCGGCAGCCCTGGCGATGAGCAGATTGCCGACATTCGCGCAGGCGATCAGCAGCACCACCGCGACTGCTGCGCCCAGCATTCGCAGCCTACCAGGAAGTCGCAAATTCAGGTCAGCATTCCACGGTTCTGCTGATGCTTCTATCATCGTATTTCCTGAGTAGACGTCACGATGCTCCCGTTGAAACTGATTGGAGACTCTTGTCACGTCTTCCTGCGCTTGCCTGAGTCCCATCCCGGGACGAAGCCTCGCGATCATGTCCGTATCGAAGCTGCTCGCCCAATCTTGTTGTTCTTCGCTTGAGAACGACAGCGGAACCCACAACGCCGGCGGCTCGCCTGGACTGACGTCAGTAAAAGGAAAGACAAACCCTGGCGGCATCACGCCAACGATTCGATAAGGTTGCTCATCCAGCCGGATCGTCCTGCTTAAAGCGTGCGGATCTGATGCGTACTGTCGTGTCCAATAGGCGTAGCTCAGCAGGACGACGCGCTCTGCATCGGGAGCTTCATCGGACGCGGTGAACGCTCGCCCGATGTGAGGCTTGACGTCTAGCGTTTGAAAAAGGCTGGCCGTGATTTTCGAGGCCGGAACGTGCTGTGGCTGGGACAAACCGGTCACATCGTAGCTGGCGCTTTGATAACCCGCTACGGCGGAGAAGACA
>CBAAAA010000197.1:0-8413 GCA_964658695.1 uncultured Solirubrobacteraceae bacterium
GCCGGCGTCCTCCTCAGTCCCGCTGTCGAAGTCTGGACCGAAGCAGGAAAGCAGCACGCGAGCGGGAGCAAGTTTCCAGTCATCGGCGTCATAGAGCCACAGGTCCCACCAGCTTTCAAGCTCGAAGGCAATATCGTCGCCGCCGTAGTCGGCGAGCGAAGCGAGGACATCGTCTACATCGACCGGACCATTCACGGGACGTTCGAGGAGCGGCGGCTCAGTGGCGTCCACTGCAAGAATCGAGAGGATCGACTGCGGCTGTTCCCGCTGGGAGAACGGAAAGCTACGCAAAAGTCTCTCAAACTGGAGCACGCGTTCGGTACGTCCGGTCCGGCCAAGCCAGATAGACAGAAAAAGTTGATCCGTCATCCCTCCATTATGGCCAGCCGGGATCATGCAACAAAATCTTCCCGGAATGTTTGAACTCCTGGGATAATGGAAGTTCCCGTCAGGTATTTCCATGATTACGGACCTCGTGCAGATCAAGCGGTTTGGAGAGAAGCAGCGCGGGGAGAATCAGCAGTTTCGGAGCTGGCTGAAGCGGCATGCCTTTGTCGAGCGGCGGTTTAAAGCAATTGCCCAACAGACCGAGGAAGCCATGGACTGTACGGCATGCGCGAACTGCTGCCGGGTGGCGACGACGGAGGTGAGCGAGCGCGACGTGGAGCGGCTGGCCCGCTACTTTCGGCTGAGCCTGGCCGCGTTCCGGGCCGAGTACACGACGGAATCCGCTGACGAGGGCCGGATATTGAAGCGGAATGAGAACGGATGCGTGTTTCTGGACGGGAATCTCTGCTCGGTTTATGAAGTGCGTCCGCAGACCTGTGAGCTTTTTCCGCACCTGGTGAAGGGCGCCGGGTCGATTCTGAGCCGGATGTGGCACATGCCCGACCGCGCAGTGTATTGCCCGATTGTCTACAACACGCTGGAAGAATTTAAACGCGAGAGTGGATTCAAAAAGTGACCCTGTTCCTCATTCTGTGCCTGTTTGGTTCAGTCGCCTGGGCGGTGTTCCAGTGGGCGGAAGCGCGTCGCTGGCGGCATGCGGCGGAAGACTACCGGTACAAGAACGAAACGCAGCACTTGCAGCTGGACGAAGCGAAAGAATCAGCGATGCAGAGCCGTATGGAGAGCGAGAAGAGCCGCGAAGTTGCGGAGGTGCAGCTTCGACTCCTGACGCAGACGCAGCAGCAACTGGAGGAGCGATTCCGGGCTATGGCGTCAGAGGCCTTGCACAGCAACAGCCAGTTGTTTCTGGATCGCAGCAAGGAGCAGTTGCAGCACCTGGTAGAGCCGGTTGGGCAGTCTCTGCGCCGGTTCGAGGAACAGGTCCAGGCGATTGAGCTGACGCGGGTAGGCGCGTACGAAAGCATTACAGCTCAAGTAGGCGCGCTGACGCAGCTACAGGAGCGTGTCCGGCAATCGGCTGACCAGTTGAAAACCGCGCTGCGCTCTCCCATTCAACGCGGCCGTTGGGGCGAAATGCAGCTACGGCGGGTAGTGGAATTAGCCGGGATGCTGGAGTATTGCGACTTCTCGGAGCAGACGACACTATTCGGAGAGAAGACGCAGCGGCCGGACCTGATTGTCAAGCTGCCGAACCACTGCAAGGTGGTGGTGGATTCCAAGGTGTCGCTGGAGGCGTACCTGCGCGCTATTGAGTCGCAGGAAGAGCCGGAACGGCTACGCTGTCTTACGGACCATGCGAAACAGGTGAGGACTCACATTAAGGCTTTGGGTGAGAAGGCGTACTGGGCGCAGCTGCCGTGTTCACCCGAATTTGTGATCGCGTTCCTGCCTCTGGAGTCGCTGTTCAGCGCGGCGCTGGAGTACGACCCGGGACTGTTGGACTTCGGAGTGGAGCGCCGGGTGATGATTGCCACGCCTACCACTCTGATCACGCTGCTGCTGACGGTTGCGCATGGATGGCGGCAACAGGCGATCGTCGAGAACGTGGACAAAATCCGGGAGACCGGGCGCGAGTTGTACAAACGTCTCTTAACGGCTCACGAACACTTCAGCCGGCTGGGAGACGCGATTGAGAAGACGGTTGCCACTTATAACCAGACCGTCGGGTCGCTGGAGCGAACGGTTCTGCCGACTGCGCGGCGGTTTAAAGAACTACAGCCGGCCAGCGCGCCGGATCTGGAAGAGATCAATACCATCGAGATGCCTCGACGGCTGGACCCTTCAAAGTGGGCGGTGAATAGTTAGTTGCCGGTATTCAGGCGCTCGGTGATGCTGACCGGGGCGGAAAGCTGGAAGGACAGCTTGGTCTCAGTTGGGATGACGACGGCTTTCCCGCGCGTTAAGAGTACGTCTCCGGCGCCGGCCGCACCGCCGACCCCAGCGCCAATTCCGGCACCCTTGCCTCCGCCGGCAATTGCGCCAATGATGGCGCCTAAGGCTGCGCCCCCTCCGACTTTAGCGGCGTCTTTCGCTTTACCGGCCGGGCCCTGCTTATCGAGAGCCGCCGTCTGAATTTCAACCCGTTGCCCATCGGTAGTATGGATCTCGGTCAGCGCCAGTTGCAGGTCGGAAACACCTTTCACCTTTCCGGCTTTCTCGGCATTGACCACTTTTCCTCGCACGCTTGAGCCGCGATCGGCAATGATGGCTCCGTTGAAGATCAGAGGAGCTTCCAGGGTGCCTCGAAAAGCGTCTCCGGTGGAGTTCAAATCGGTCGAAAGCTTCTCACCGAGACGAATCGAGAGCGTCGTCCCGGACGGGATGGTCACTGTTCTCGGCTGGCGTGCGGGGGGCGCCGCCGCAGGTTGTGCAGCGGGAGCCAACTCAGGTCCAGGGGCAGGCGGTGGTGGGGCGCTTGCGTACGGGTTCGCTGCCGAGCTGGGACCAGGATTGCTTGCTGGAGGCGGAGCAGAGTTTTGCGCTATCAAAACCGGCGGTTGATCTCCCTGGGTGGAGGCCTGCTGTACTTTGCGGCGCGGGTGGTGCACAGGAGTTTTCGCCACTGGTGGCCGGGCTTGTGAGGAGGGCGGGGTCGATGCCGGTTGCGAGTCAGCAGCCGAAGAACCGTGGTCGGTATCGGGGAGAGAAGCCGATTCGCCTGGCGGAGGAGCGGTCTGCACTAAGGCATGCTGCGGTCCGGCGCCGCTCGTTTTGACGTAAATCAAGGCACTTCCGAGGGCCACCACAAGGCCGCCAAGGAAGGCAGCTAACAGTTTCACCGAGTTTGATGAGTCCACGACAGTCTCCCTTATAGTCTCAAACGCATGCCGCCCCCAGTGCGTTTCCTTCGGGCGGGTAAAATGGCTGTACCCGGGCATTCCGGGCCAAGTTTGGCTCAGCAGCCACTGTATAACCCTGTTGATGCAAGAAAACGAATACATATTCGGCTTTCCGACCAGCTACTCTGTCGGGCCGCACCTGATCCGCCCGGCGACGGTGCTTGCTCCCATGGCGGGCGTGACCGATACAGTATTCCGCCGGTTGATCCGCAACCAGGGCGGGTGCGGGCTGCTGATGACGGAGTTCACCAGTTCGCATGGCGTAGTGAGCACCCGCAAAGCGAAGAAGCCGAATAGAAACTTCCGTTATTTATACTTTGAGCCGGAAGAGCATCCCATCACTTGCCAGCTTTTCGGCTCAGATCCTGAGGTGATGGCGGAAGCGGCTAAAGTTTGTGAAGATCGCGGCTTCGACATTGTGGACATTAACTTCGGATGCCCGGTGAACAAGGTTGTGAAGTGCAATGGCGGCTCGGGACTGCTGCGCGATCTGCCGCTGGTGGAATCCATTTTGCGAAAGGTGAAATCGGCGCTGACAATCCCGCTCACCTGCAAGTTTCGCGCCGGCTGGAACGATCACGACCTGGTAGCGGTCCGGATGGCGCAGATTGCGGAGGATTGCGGGCTGGCCGCGGTGGCGCTGCATCCGCGAACGCGCGAACAGGGGTACTCGGGGACTGCGGACTGGACGCGGATCGCGGAAGTGAAAGCGGCGGTCAGGATTCCGGTAATCGGCAACGGGGACGTCACGACGCCGGAGGAGGCAATTCGGATGTACCGCGAGACGAACTGCGATGCCGTAATGGTTGGCCGCGCAGCTTCCTACAATCCCTGGATCTTCCGGCAGATCGGCGAGTATCTCCGGACCGGACGTTACACTGTTCCCGAAGAGCGCGACCGGTACGCCATGATGAAGACCTACTATCGGATGCTGGAACAGCATGGCGAGTCGGATGCAATCGGAAAAATGAAGCAGTTTGCCACCTACTTCACGCACGGAATCCGCAATGGGTCGAAGCTCAGGACGGAGATTTACCGCTGTCATGCAATCACAGAGATTTTCGATGTTGTGGACCGATTCTTTGCGGAGCAGCCAGAGTGCGCGATGGTTCCGGCTGAGGTTGCTTGAAGCAGGTTCGGCTGATCACGGACGGGGCTTGCAAGGGCAACCCTGGAAGAGGCGGCTGGGCGTGCATCCTGCGTTTCGGCGAATTCAAGCGAGAGCTTTACGGCTGTAGCGCACGAACCACCAACAATCGCATGGAACTGGCGGCCGTTATAGAAGGGCTGCAGAAACTAAAGGAGCAGTGTTCGGTCGAGATCGTGACCGATTCCGAATACGTGAAGAACGGGATGACTGCCTGGATTGCGGGCTGGAAGCGAAATGGCTGGAAGACGGCCAGTAAGAAACCAGTTGTGAATCAGGATCTCTGGATCATACTCGACGAGCTGGTGAACACACACCGGGTGACATGGACCTGGACGAAGGGGCATGCATCACACGAGGACAACAACCGATGCGACGAGCTGGCCAGTCTTGCTGCCAGTGAACAGATTTGCAGTGAGCCCGCCAAAGATAAAGGGATTTACGACCTGGTCGCCTGAAATGCCGGACATACGAGACCAGGAGCGCATCTGTCTTTTTGGTGGGACTTTCGATCCGATCCATATTGCCCATCTCCGAATTGCAAACGAGGCGCTGAAGAATTTTTCGTTGAATCGTGTTCTTTTTGTGCCAGCCGCCGCTCCTCCGCACAAGTCTGGGGACGTTGTCTCTCCGTTTGAAGATCGTTTTCGAATGGTGGAGATCGCGGTTGCTCCTTACCCCTCGTTCGTGGCATCGCGTATCGAGGCGGGCGGGGAGACGAACTATACCGTTGACACAGTAGAGCGCTTCCGGAAAGACCTGCCGGTCGGGGATCAGCTTTTCTTCTTGATCGGCGCCGACGCCTTTTCCGAGATCCGAAGCTGGCAGCGCTGGGAAGATCTGGTGAAACTGATTCAATTCATAGTAGTGTCGAGGCCTGGGGAGAACTTTATCGAGCCGGAGGGAACCGCGGTGCACAGGTTGGAGGGGCTTGACTTGCAGATTTCGAGCTCCGACATACGGCAGCGACTGGCGGGAGGAGAAAGCGTGGGCGAGGTTCCGGTAGAGGTCCGCGAATACATCGCACAACGCGGCCTCTACGGCGCTCCGAGTCGAAGTTAAAGGAGAGGGTTACTGCTGCCTGGCGACCGGAACGCAATACTGATCGAAGGCCTCGGTGAGGATTTTTGCGATCTCAGGAGCCTGTCTGCTTTCGATCTGATGACGGTGAAGTACGAATACGGGTTTACCATCGCGAAAGAGAGCCATGGAGGGCGAAGACGGCGGGACTCCGGCAAGAATTTCCCTCACGCGATTGACAGCTTCCACATCAGCGCCGGCAAAGACCGTGGCGGTGACATCCGGGTGATTGGCATGCTGCAAAGCCATTCCCACGGCCGGCCGCGCCTTGCCCGCCGCACAGCCGCAAACCGAGTTCACCACCATGAGAACGGTGCCGGTGCTCAGAGTGCGCTCCACGTCTTCGGGTGTGCGGACTTCCTTCACTCCGTACTGAGTTAAATCGCCGCGCATAGGCGCTATGAGTTGTTCTGGATATCGCATTTATATGTCCTTCTCAAGCATGTCAGGCTCCCGCTCCGGGACGCCCATTTTGAACCTTTGGTGAAGCCAGGTAGCCCACAATCAGGTTCTTTCCAACGCTGTTTACGACGATCTCGTCAGGCTGGTGAGCTTTGGATGTGTAGAACTGAATGGGTTCGTTGATGGTCCGGTCTTTCTTTTCGACCGTCTTGTCATCTACAGTAACAGTAATCGTGAACTTATTGCGCTTGAGGTCCACTTTCTTCAGCTCGATCATGACGTCTCCCACGCGGGTCGGTTCCTTCGCCTTGGTGATCTTGAACTCGGAGTAATTACGTTCTCCCAATTGCTTCAGCGCGTCGAGCTCCTTGGAGTTGGTCGCGATCAGACTGGAGTGGCTGTCCAACTCACCGGTGGCGCGTTTCAGGGTTGAAATAGTGTCCTGCAATTGACCTTTCGTTGTCTGCACGTCGGTCTTGACATTCCCTACGTCGGTTGTGACGTCGTTGAGCTTCACGGTGGTTGTATCGGCCGTTTGTTTTACTTGCGAGATGGCCTGCTGCTGGGCGGCCTGCTCCTGCGCAACCTGGGACTGTAAGGCCTCTACCCTCTTCTGGGCGTCGATTTTCGCCTGCCCGACGGCGCGATCAGCAGCACGCCGTTGCGCCTCCAGGGAGGACTGCAGAGTCTCGACGCTGCGGCGGGAGCGCTGTACCGCTTCCGAAGAGTCCACCTTGAACGAAGTCAACTCGTCATGCAACTTAGTCAGTTCCACGCCTTGATCGGTTCGGAGTTGGCGTAATTGGGTGAACAGATAAATATTTGTTCCCGCCAAAGCGAGCAGGATGGCCACCAAAACGGGCATTCGCCAGCTGGGTCCTGTTGGGGAAGGAATTATGTAAGTCGGCTGTTGTGGGCTACTGCTCATTTCACTTTTCTCGTAAAGGCTGTGTATTTTGATGCTGTGACCGCCGCAGCCGGTTCTTCAACGGCTGAGACCGCTGTTTCATCAAGGATAGCTAAATGGACGTCAAGCTTTTGCGCGCTGTTTCAATCATGTGGCCCGGAAAGATCCCGGGCTGCCGCGGCGAAGTCCAGAACTTCCTGTTTGGGAAAGCCGGGCTCGAAGCAGGATCTGCACCTCGCCTCGTAAGCGCCCGATGCGCCGACGAGGATCAGTTCATCGGAATCGACCAGTCGTTGAGTATGTTTGGCGGGATTTCCACAGCGGACGCAGATGGCGAGTGTTTTGGTGATGGACTCGGCGACCGCCAGCAGATCGGGCATGGGAGGAAAGGGCCGGCCCATAAAGTCGGTGTCAAGTCCGGCTACAATCACCCGTTTGCCGCCGTCGGCTAACTGGGTGACGACATGAACCAGGGATTGACCGAAGAAGTTTGCCTCATCGATGCCTATCACCTGGGTGCGCCAGTCGAGTCTTGCGAGAATCTCCCCGGAAGAGCCGACGCATTCAGATTGCATTCTGACGGAGCTATGAGTGACGATCTCGTCTTCGGAGTAGCGCTTGTCGATCACGGGCTTGAACACCTGCACGGAACGTCGCGCGATGGTGGCCCTGCGCAGGCGACGGATCAATTCCTCGCTTTTTCCGGAAAACATGGGCCCGCAGATCGCTTCCACCCAGCCCACACCGGTACCTACAAACTCCAACGTTTGAAGATCTCCCTCGTGAAATTCATGCCAGTGTAACCCTTGTACCATTTCGAGCTAAATACTTTTCTGTAGCGTGCTCGCGGGGGAGACATCCAAGGAACGTGTTTGCTAAGCGCCTTATTCTGCCGGAACTTCTGGATCATGCGCCGCCAGAGATCGCACGCGAAAATCTTGCGGATCTGGTCCGGATTAACAGCCGCTTCGGCGGCCATTCGACCATTCGGCAGCTGATAAGCAACGCGCTGGACGCCGCTGGAGAGTCCAGCCTTCTAGACGTCGGAGCGGCGTCCGGAGATACTGCCAGACTGATCAGCGGCCTTTATCCGGGCGCCAGGGTGACGAACCTGGACCAGAGTCCAGTGAATTTGCAATCGGCCTCTCACCCGAAGCTGATTGCCGACGCTTTCCATCTGCCCTTTGGACCGCGGAGCTTTGACTACGTACTCTCCTCGCTCTTTCTCCATCATTTCGAAGATGAGCAGGTGGTGCGACTGTTAGCAGACATGTACCGGGTATCGCGGCGAGGCATTCTAATAACAGATCTGGAGCGGCACATTCTTCCCTATATATTTTTGCCGCTTTCGCGGCCTCTCTTTAAGTGGGGGGACATCACGGTGCACGACGGAATCCGGTCCGTGCGCGCTGCATTTACCGCAGCCGAGTTAGGCAGACTGGCAACACACGCGGGGATTCCGAAACCGATCGTGAAATCGCATCGCCCAGCGTTTCGCCTGACGCTGCGGGCCGAGAAGTTCTAAGGCACGAAGAAGAGGGGAAAAGCAAGCCCGGCATGCCTTGCGGAGCGTAGCCGGGCTTGTAAGCATTACAAGGGATTTGCGTAATCCTTACTAGTATACTTATA
>CBAAAA010000198.1:0-8366 GCA_964658695.1 uncultured Solirubrobacteraceae bacterium
ACCACCGTTCGAAGCGTGGATCCCGAAGAACTGATTGCCGGACTGGGAGTGTGTCCCCAAATCCTTCGTCGATATGTCAAACGCTCGCGATGTAAATGCTTTGTTGATCGAAATATCGATGCTTCCAATCCAGGCGCCGTCCATGCGCACATGTGAAACGAGATTACCGCCTTCATCCACCACCGCAATGTTCATCGGTTGTCCGATCTCAGCAGCCTTTTTCTCAGCAGCGGCTATTATGCGGCGTGCATCTGCCAGGGTCATTTATTTTCCTCCAGTATGTGATTCACTAGGAGGCTATCACGCCCGGGAGAAATGCCTTTGCTTAGGAGTGCCAGGCATGGCGGTGAGGGTGAGATTCGAACTCACGGAACCCTTGCAGGTTCAACGGTTTTCGAGACCGCCGCATTCGACCACTCTGCCACCTCACCGTCTCTTCACATTAACATTGCTACCAGCCCAGAACATAAGCAAATACAAGCGGCGCAACGATGGCCGCGTCCGACTCAATCACGAACTTCGGTGTATCGATACTTAGTTTTTCCCAGGTGATCTTCTCGTTCGGGATTGCGCCTGAATACGAACCGTAACTGGTTGTTGAATCGCTGATCTGGCAAAAGTATCCCCACAGCGGCATGTCTTCCCGCTGCAAATCCTGGCGCAGCATCGGCACAACACAAATAGGAAAGTCTCCCGCAATCCCACCGGCTATCTGGAAAAAACCGATGGAAGAAGACTTGGAACATTCGCTGTACCAGTCGGCCAGCGACATCATGTATTCGATGCCGGTGCGAACCGTGTGCACGTTCTTGACATCGCCGGCAATGCAATGGCCAGCGTACATGTTGCCGAGCGTCGAGTCCTCCCATCCAGGAACGAAGATCGGCAGATTGCGTTCCATCGCCGCGTAAAGCCAGCTGTTCTTGACGTCAATTTGAAAGCTTTTTTGCAGTTCCGGCGATTTCAGAATTTTGTAGAAGAACTGATGCGGAAACAGGCGCTCTCCTCTTTGGTCGGCGCTGGTCCATTCGTCGAGAATCACGCCTTCTATACGTCGCATGGCTTCTTCCTCAGGAATGCATGTGTCGGTCACACGATTCATATGACGATCCAGAAGCGCCTGCTCATCTGACGGCGTCAGGTCGCGCCAATGCGGCACACGCTCATAGAAGTTATGAGCTACAAGATTGAATACATCTTCTTCAAGGTTGGCTCCGGTGCAGGAAATGCCATGTATCTTATCCTGGCGAATCATCTCGGCGAGCGAAACGCCCAGCTCCGCGGTGCTCATGGCGCCGGCCAGAGTCAGGAACATTTTGCCGCCTGCTTCGAGATGCTTGTTGTAGGCTTCAGCAGCGTCGACGAGAGTCGCTGCGTTGAAGTGCCGGAAATGATGCTTGATGAACTGAGAGATCGGACCTGGACTCATACCCTCTCTACCGTAGCGTCTCAGTTCCCAGGCCGCAAGACGCGAGATTACTCTAACTGGATCGGCACATAAATCAGACGTCCGTCGCGTTCCACCAGTAAGACCACATCATCGCCAGACTTCATGGTATCCAGCATGTTCTTCAAGTCGCCCACGCCTGCGACAACCCGACGGTTCAGGGCATAAATCACATCCCCAACCATTAACGCCGATCCGGAGTAGGGAACGTTGGCATTACGCGCCGCTACTACAACGCCGCTGGGACGGCGCAGATCCGGCATCACCTCGCGCACAGTATCCGTGATGTCCAGGCCGATCAGGCCAAGCTTTGGAACAACATTCTTGACCGGATCCACGCTGTCGGCGAGCGTGTCCAGCTCTTTGCCCGACTCCTCTTCTGTGATGACGGGAATTTCCATTTGGGCGTCTCCGCGCTGAACCCTCAGCACCACTTTGGTATTTGAGGCCAGCCGAAAGACTCTCGACTCAAGCTCGTGAAGATTGTCCATGCGGCGGCCATTCAACGCAATGATGATGTCATCGACCTGAATTCCGGCATGGTCCGCCGGCCCTTTCGGTTCAAGATCAGAAACAATCACGCCGTGATGAGTTTCAAGCGAAAGGCCCTCCGCCATCTCCGGTGTGACAGTCTGCGCTACCAGACCGAGCTGCGCGCGATGAACGTGACCCTGCGTCTTTAATTGCTGATAAACCTGCTTTGCAATGCTGCTCGGAATGGCAAAGCCGATTCCTTCACTGCCTCCGGACTGCGTAATGATCAACGAGTTTACGCCGACAACGTGGCCTTCGGAATCCACCAGCGGGCCGCCGCTATTGCCAGGATTGATTGGTGCGTCCGTCTGTATGTAGACCATCGTGTCCTCGGGCTTGATCTGGCGCGCTACTGCGCTGACCACGCCGAGACTGACCGAGTTGTCCAGCCCAAGTGGATTCCCGAGCGCAAGCACGAGCTGTCCCTGTCTGAGCGCGTCGGAGTCCCCGAATTCAAGAAACGGCAGATCTTTCGCATCAATCTTCACCACTGCCAGATCGCTCTCGTGGTCGATGCCCACGATGGATCCGTTGAGCGGCTTCATGGCGTCACGATTGCCTTCTTCACGAGCTTCCGCCTCGGTACGGATGTTCAACTCTACTTTCACGCTATGCGCGCCTTTGACAACATGCGCATTCGTCAGAATATAACCGTCCGGGCTCAAAATGATTCCGGATCCACTCGAGTTTTGAGCAGTCAGCACTTGCCCGATATTGTCCGCGCTCTCTGCAGGTACATAGCTTCTCACGAAGATCTGCACTACGGCTCGACCGGCGCGTTGCGAAATTTCCTCAAACGAGCTGCTTAACTGACGGAGCACGTCGGTTTTCTGAAGATTGGGCGTCGCCGGCGTCTTCTTCGCGTTGGAATCCTGGGCCTGCCCTGGAAGCGCCCCTGGCAGAATCATCACGCAGAGCAAAAGCAACAGGTGCGGAACCGCCGGACGTAATTTCGACATGTGTCTAGTGGATTGATGCATATTAGGGGAAAATAAATTCCCAACAATTGTTAACCTGTACACGCCACCATTGCGGGTCCGCATTCGCATCTCCGTTCCTTCCAGACCGTCGCGCGCACCCGGCCTCGTCGCGCCGGGCATTCAGGCTCCCGTGTTGACTGTCGGCGGGTCGGCGATTGGTCTCGCTCGCTCAAACAAAGCTCGTGGCGCACTTGGCGCGTCTTCCCGAGTGGCTTTGGGCATTCTGCTGAGCCGCATCACGGGGCTCTTGCGCCAAAGCGTCTTCGCCCATTATTTCGGCGCTTCAATGGTCGCGGATGCCTTCACGGCTGCAGTTCGAATCCCGAATATGCTGAACAACTTGTTCGGCGAAGGTGTGCTGTCGGCGTCCTTCATTACTGTCTACTCCAAGCTGCGCGCCCAGAAGGAAGACGAATCGGCCGAACGCCTTGCGGCAGCTATCTTCGGTCTGCTTTCGGTATTGTGTTCGGTGCTCGTACTGGTTGGTGTTGCTGCTGCCCCGCTGCTGGTGGACGTGATCGCGTTTGGCTTTCATGCTGAACGGCGGGCGCTGGCGATTCACCTGGTGCGGATCCTTTTTCCCGGTACCGCCGTCCTGGTGATGGGTGCCTGGTGCCTGGGAGTTCTTAATAGCCACCGGCATTTTCTGCTCTCCTATGCCGCCCCGGTAGCGAGCAATCTGGTCATGATTTCCTGCCTGGTTTTATTCGGTACGGGAGCCGTTCAGGAGCGTCTGGCCGCTGATCTGGCGTGGGCCTTCGTTCTGGGAAGCGTGCTCAGCTTTCTGGTCCAGGTTCCACGTGTGTTGCAGCTGCTGCCGGGATTTCGACCCTCATTTGAAGTACGCTCGCCTGAAGTCAAAACAGTGGTCCGGAACTTCGGGCCGATCTTTGTGAGCCGCGGGGTGGTTCAACTCAGCGCCTTCGCCGACTCGATTATTGCCAGTAAGCTGCCGGAAGGTTCAATGGCCGCGCTTGGATATGGACAGATCGTCGCGCTGATGCCTATCAGCCTGTTCAGTATGTCGGTTTCAGCCGCAGAGCTCCCTGTATTATCCAGTGCTGTCGGTACTCACGAAGAAGTTTCGGCGATCCTTTCCAAGCGACTGACGGCGGGGTTACGGCGCATCGCATTCTTCATTGTTCCGTCGGCGGCGGCCTTCCTGTTGTTAGGCGATGTCGTCGCGGGTGCGCTCTTTCAGTCCGGGAAATTCTCCCATTCTGATGCCCTGTGGCAATGGGGAATTCTTGCGGGGTCTGCAATCGGCCTTCTAGCGGGCGGATTCGGACGACTCTTCTCTTCAGCCTATTACGCATTATTAGACACGAAAACTCCCCTGCGCTTCGCCGTCATCCGCGTGACCGTCACTACCGTTCTTGGTATTCTCTTTGCCTTTCCGCTGCCTCGCTGGTTGGGAATCGATCCGAGATGGGGAGTGGCTGGCCTCACGGCCTCGGCTGGGATCGCTGGCTGGGTCGAGTTCACGCTGCTGCGCCGAGGGCTGATTCGCAAAATAGGGTCCATTCCGATTTCGGCTTCTTATCTTGGAAAACTGTGGGGCGCGTCGCTCGCCGCTGGGCTGATCGGCTACGTTTCGAAGCTGGCCCTTGGCAACACCTACCCTCGGCTGATGGCAATCGTTGTATTGCTTCTCTTCGGCTCGGTTTACTTTGCCACGACTACCCTGCTCAATGTG
Organism: uncultured Solirubrobacteraceae bacterium; assembly: GCA_964658695.1. Lineage (GTDB taxonomy): Bacteria > Acidobacteriota > Terriglobia > Bryobacterales > Bryobacteraceae > Bog-105. Next base: position 4,658 of record CBAAAA010000198.1, read on the forward strand.
GAAGAGGCGAGAGCATTCCTTGGTTCCCTGCGGAGCCGGCTGCGAATCCGTTGATACTTCGGCATTGATTAGTGCGTGTATATTACTAGAGACTCGGAAATCTTCGTATCTAGTTTGTCGCTAAAGAAGGAGATTGATAGATGTCCAAGAAGTTACTGGCAAGGGTCACTGGCATACCTGCTTTACTGGTTTTCGCAAGTTTGTTGTCTCTTGGAGGCCTGGCTTTTGCGGTTCAGATACAGCACAATGTCCCGTCAGGATTGCAGCAGGCGGTCGATCTGGGCCCGTTGACCCTGCACAGGAGATGAATCTCACCGTTCATCTTACGTTGCCGGATAAGGCGTCCTTTGATGCCGCAGTGAAGAACTGTACAATCCGTCGTCTCCGACATATGAGCATTGGATGACTGACGCCGAAGTAAACTCCTAGGCTCCAAGTGCTGAGCGGGTTGCGCCGTCAGATCCTCCTATGCAGGACGGGCGACAGGTTCCGGATGTTTCCGCACTGGCGGACCCATATACCGGAGTGCCAATTGTGCTTACTGTCAGCGGTGTTCAGGAAGTACAAGCTGGCTGGGGTGGCACCAGTCTGGCGTGCCCGATCTTCTCGGCCTTTTGGGCAATCGCCAATCAGCGGCGGGACATCCGCTGGGACAGGCTGCGCCAAAGATCGCTTCGATGACCGCTGCGGAGATTCTGGACATCGTTCCTCACGCCAGCCCGACGAATGTTGCAGGCTCGGTCTTCGATTCGAACGGCGCAACGTTCTATTCGGCCCCTGATCTCATCTCGGAGGACCTTTTTACCACTCAGTTTGTGAGCGCAATTTGGCCGGCGGTTCCCTCTTCCGTCGATATAGTGGTGAGTTTTGGAACTGACTCCTCGCTGGTGGTCACTAAGGGATGGGACGATGTCACTGGCTTCGGAGTGCCGAACGGTTTGACATTCATCAACAGCGCGGCGGGCAAGTAACTCAAACTTAGTTAGTCGAAGTAAGCCGGACCGGATCTCGAAGTCGGGGTTTCGGTCCGGCCTAACTGCTTCGCCCAGCCTGCATCAGTTGCTCCGCCTGTTTCAAAGCCTCAGGAGTCACATGCTCGCCCGACAACATCCTGCCAATCTCCTGCGCTCTTTGCGCCTGCTCGAGTTCGTCTACCTCGGTTGAGACACGTCCGCTTTTCAGCCGCTTCGAAACTGCATAGTGATGATCTGCAAACCCGGCAATCTGCGCCAGGTGGGTCACGCAGATCACCTGGTTGGTGCGGGACAGCGTCTTCAGCCGCTTCCCGACCGCGGCCGCAGCCGCACCGCCGACACCTGCATCCACTTCATCGAACACTAGAGTATGTAGCACGCCGTTCCCCTCGCTCACTCCTCCCATCGCTGTCTTCAATGCGAGAGCGATGCGCGAAAGCTCCCCGCCGGATGCGATCTTGTCCATAGGTTTTAATTCTTCGCCACGGTTGGGCGAAACAAGAAACGCAACTTCATCCACACCCGATGCCGCTGCCGGAGCGCGTTTCAAATCGATAATAAATTGAGTGCCGCCCATCGCGAGAGCCTTTAGTTCACTCTCCACTTGCCGGCTCAACTTGGCAGCCGCCGCACTGCGCTTCTGGCTTAATTGATCAGCCAACTCCTGATAGCGCGATTGCGCGTGCGCCGCCTCCTTTTCAAGAGAGGCCCGATGCTCGCTTGCATTCTCCACTTCGTCAACCTTGCGCGCCACCTCTTCATAAAAGGCGACTACTTCTGGAAGCGTGCCGCCGTATTTGCGCTTCAACCGGTCGAGCGCAGCCAGCCGGGTCTCCACATCTTCCAGTCGATTCGGATCCGCTTCCAGATGCCCCAGATAGTCTCGCAGCGAATAGGAAACCTCTTCGGCCAGCACCGAAGCCTGCTTGAGAGTCGCGCCTGCCTCTTCCAGCTTGGAATCGATACGGAGCAACTCGTCCAGCCGTCTCGCCGCCTGACGCAACTGCGTAGTAGCGCTATCGGGGGCATCGTATAGAGTAGCAAATGCGGCGGCCGCGCTCTCCTGGAGGCGCGTTACATTCTGAAGAATTTTGCGCTCCGCCTCCAACTCGGCATCCTCGCCCGGTTTGGGCTTTACTCCATCGATCTCGTTCCGCTGAAAAGTCCAAAGATCCAGCAGCCGCAGTTTTTCCTGCTCATTCTTGCTGAGGTCTTCCAACTTCTCGCGGATGGCACGCCAGTCCGCGAATGCCGCACCGACCGCCCGCAACAACTCCGAACAGTGCGCGAAGTCGTCGAGCAGGTGTCGTTGAGTCTGGCCGGAGAACAGCTGCTGCTGTTCATTCTGCCCATGAATATCGCCTAGCGCGGGAGCAAGTTGCTTCAGCAGCGCAGTGGTCACTGGGCGATTTGCAACAAATGCACGCGATTTGCCATTGGCGGTGATCTCGCGTTCAACAATCAGCTCGCCGTCATCGGAGAGGTCAAGCCCGGCTTCTTCCAGTTGTCGCTCGATGCCGTCACTTCTGCTTACAGTGAAGACTCCCGATACCCGCGCTTTCTGTTCCCCGCTGCGAATCATTTCGGCCGAGGCTCTGGCGCCCAGCAGCAGTCCGAGCGAATCCACCACAATCGATTTGCCGCTGCCTGTTTCGCCGGTGAGAACGTTGAGACCGGTGCCGAACCGGATGCGAGCCCGCTGGACCACTGCGTAGTTCTCCACAATCAATTCCAGCAGCATGTGACCGAATTATACGAAGGCCTCGCCCGGAAGAGCTAAGCGCCGTGACTCCAGGCCCGCGACTCTATAATAGTGACAACGCAGCAGGAAGGAACTTCATATTGCACTTTGTGCCAGCTCCCGCGGAGCTTACTCTTTTGGATCTCATCCAGAACTTAAGACCCGTTCCCCTTGTCATTATCGTCATTCTGATTCTGTTCTCTTTGTTTTCCTGGACAATCGTTTTTTCAAAGAGCAGCGTCTTCGGCAAGGCGCGCAAGGGTAACCGCAGCTTCCTGCGCGCGTTTCGGAAAGCCGGCAACCTGGAGGCGGTGGCGGTCGCGAGTGAGCAGTTCAGCACTGCTCCACTCGTGGCGGTGTTTGATTTTGGGTATGGCGAGATCGAGCGGCAACTGAAACAGCGGGGTAAGCTGATCAATCCTCCCGCGGTGGAGCGAAGTCTGCAGCTTGGGATCAGTGAAGAAGTGACTAAGCTGGAAATCAACATGAGCTGGCTGGCCACCATCGCCTCGGTCTCGCCGTTCATCGGACTATTCGGAACGGTCTGGGGCATCATCGATGCCTTCCAGGGTTTAGGCAACGCGGGAAGCGCCAGTCTGCGAGCCGTTGCGCCTGGTATTTCAGAAGCGTTAATCACCACCGCGGTCGGACTTTTCGCGGCCATTCCGGCGGCCATCTTCTATAACTTGTTCGGCGCCCGCATCAAGGAACTTGGAACTCGCATGGAAGACTTCGCTATCGAGTTTCAAAACTTTGCCGAGCGGGACTTCGGCGGCTAGATGGCCTTCTCATTCAGCGGTGGATCCGGCGGCGGTAGAAGAGGGCGCAGGTTTGGCGGCCCGGCGGCTATGTCGGAGATCAACGTGGTCCCACTGGTCGATGTGGTGCTTGTCTTGCTGATCATCTTCATGATTACCGCAAACGTCATGGAGTTCGGTCTCGACATCCAGGTCCCCAGGGTCCGGCGGGTTCAAAATACCGCGCAGGACCTGCC
>CBAAAA010000199.1:0-8358 GCA_964658695.1 uncultured Solirubrobacteraceae bacterium
TCCTCTTCGCTAGAAAGCGAATTTTGCTGCGAGTTGCACGAGACGAGGAGCCGCGGCACTGACGATCTTGCCAAAGCTGGGATCTTCTACCTGCCCGTCGACTGAAGCCGGTCCGTAAAACTGCGTGTGATTGAAAGCATTGAATGCCTCGACACGGAATTCGAGCGATCTTGCGTCAGCTAATCGGACGCTCTTCTGGAGGGTCAGATCGAAGTTGTTGATCCCTGGCCCATAGAACGTTCGCCTCTTGGCATTTCCGAGTTGTCCAGACTCTTCTTCTGGAAACAATGCGGTGTTGAAAGCAGGCTTTCCATTTCGGCCATTGGTATCGATCTTGAGAGGTCCGGGGAGGTACTGCGGTGTGTCGAGCAGATAATTGTTGACTCCGTTACCGAGGGTACCGAGCAGCGAATTGTCGGAGTTATCGAACAGGGTCACAGGGAAGCCTGTTGCAAAGCGGGTCGTTCCCGATACACTCCACTGATTGGTAAACCGGTTGGACCTTCGGAAGACACTCTCGACGGGCAGCGCCAAGGTATAGCTTGCGACAAACGTGTGCTTCTGATCCCATGCTGAAATGGTGCGGCTCTGACGCGGATTGAAAGGGTCGAGCTGTTCGCCAATGTTTGAGCCTTGGTCGATCGATTTCGCAAAGGTGTAGCTCAGGAGAATTTGCGACCCGTTGTGCCGGTAACGAAGGGTGGACTCGAGCGCATTGAAGTTCGAGTTGGCGATTGTTGCATCGTCTGTATTTTCGCCATAGTTCTCGCCCTGCCCCACGAGCGCCCCGCTGATCTGCCCGGTGCGCGTCCCATGGATAGTTTGGCCGCTGGCGGAGGTATAGGAGGAATCTTCGCCAAAGGGACCGCAACCCGGAAGACTCAGGCAAAGCGCGGCGTTGCCCGGGTTTGCCGATAAAACGGCTGGAATGCGATGTCCCTGATTACCCACATAACTTACAGTGAGCAACGTTTGCGAAGTAATCTGTCGCTGGATTGAGACCATGTAGTTGTTGATGTAGGGTGCGCGATTTCGATGGTCGAAGAACGGGTCCGCGGAGAGCGGCGCGAAGTTGGCCCAATCGACGGAGCTATCTGGGTGAGAGGCGGACACACTGTGGGAAGGGAACGGAAACGGGAATCGCTGGCCGTTATCGAAGCCACTAGCAGCCGTGATGAACGGGGTGCCCAGCAGGGGTGGTGCTGGACTTAGATAGTTGTAACCGAACGGCGGCACGGCATACATGATGCCGGCAAGCAATCCGGGAAATTCCGTATAGAACAGCCCGTAACTGGCTCGAACACTGCTCTTGCCATTTCCTCCGAAGATAGCCTTCCAGAATCCGTGATCGAACGTTGGAGAATAAGCGAGCCCGAGTCTTGGCGCGAAGTTCCTGTAGTCTGTCGGCGCTAGTGTCCTCGGAATTCCAGGATCGCCTGCAACCAATAATCCTGGCAGCGCTCCGGGATACAGCGTGGATTCTTTTCCGGCGACGTAGGTCTGCAGTTGGTTGTATTTCTCCCAGAACGGCATGATAACGTCCCATCGCAGCCCGGCATTGATGGTCAGGTCATTTCGCTTTCGCCAGCTGTCCTGGCCATAGAAACCGAGGTAGCGGTTGCGCAGATAGAACGGCTGCCCGGAAGATTGGGTGAAGTTGCTCGGAACGCCAATGAGGAGATCTGCGTATGGATCGCCAGTCTCAGTCCCCTCGATGTTGAAGGTCCCGTTGAACGTAGCGTTGGGATGCTCGTTTACCTGATCGAAGTGGAACTGGCCGCCGACCTTGAGCGTGTGTGCACCGAATACTCTGGAGACGCTGTCGCTCGCATAGTAGGTGTTGTTGATCTGCGTCTCATTGGTGATCGGAACTCCCATCACGAAGGTTGGGAAGGTGATGTTTTGCACACCTTCGAACTGCGGCGCCTGAATGTAAATGCCATCAGGCCCGGTTGAGAATCCCTGCGATGCCGGGCTGACGCCGAGACCGCCCTTGGGCTTTCCGATGATGTTGGCGTTGCGCAGATAGCCTGCATGGAATTCATTCACAGTGTTGGCGCCAAAGACGTTGGTTCCCCCTAGTGAAAAAACTTGTGCTCGTCCGATAAAGAGTGCATCGAATCCCGGAATGCTCGCGCCGGCCACTGAGCCTGGATAAGGATTATCGAGACTGTAATCATCAACAAAGTAGTAGCCGGAGAGTTGACCGAAGCGGGTGTTTCCATCGATACGGATCGAGCCCTTATCGTCGCGCACGGTCTCATCGTAGCCCGAAGTCGAGAACTGATCGGAGCCCACATTCGGAGAGGGTATGTAGTGGAGAAGATTCTTTCCAGGTGCTGACCATGCGCTTTGCGGAATATTTCCCGCCGGAAAGACGCTTGTATATGCCTCCCCCGAAGTGACGGTATAACCAAGTTCCTGTGTGAGCAGGGATGCGAGATACGAGCCGCTCACTGTGCCTGTCAGGTCGTCGAAAGTCCCGCTTCGCTGCGCCAAGGATGGAACGGAGATGTTGCCCGTCGGAATGCCCTGCGTCGTGCGAGTTCCCTGATAGTCTGCAAAAAAGAAGATATTGTCCCGCTTGATCGGACCGCCGATTGTTCCGCCAAACTGATTCTGGTTGAACGCCGAGCGGCTGGGATCAAAGTAACCGCGGGCGTCTAAGTTCGTATTGCGAAAAAACTCAAAAGCGTTGCCATGAAAGGAGCCACCCCCCTGCTTGCTGACGACAGTGATCATGCCCCCGTTGTAGTTGCCGTACTCGGGATCAAAATTATTGGTAAGCACACGAAATTCTTCAATCGAATCCAGGTTCGGAATGATGGACGTGCCCCCATTCATATGTTCCTGCACGTCGATCCCGTTTACTAGAAAACCGTTGGACGACTCGCGTTGACCGTTGATGGAGAGATTGCCCGGATTCAGATCTCCAGAGGGGTCCAGGCCTCCGGTGACACCTGCCATGATGACGGAACTGGGAAGCAAGGTTGATATGGGTGCGACTCCCGACTGAATCGCCAGAAGGTCCGTGTAGCTGCGTCCGTTGAGCGGGAGTGCGGTCATCTCCGCAGCAGAAACCACTTCTCCCAGATGAGTGGCAACACTTTCAATCTGTACGTCCGTGGCCGTCGTGACTGTTACCGTGTCCGACTGCGCGCCGACAACGAGCGCTGCGTCCGCCCTTAGCGCGGAATCCGTGTCGACGACGAAATTCAATTTGCGCTGCGGCCTGAATCCGACAGCCGAGATCGTCAGATCGTAATGGCCGACGGGAAGATTTGGAAAAACATAAAGCCCCTGCTTGTCCGCCAAAGTGCGGTAGACATTGTGCTGCGCTGTATTGACCAGTTGAACGGAAGCGCCCGGGATTACCGCACCGGTTGGGTCTGACACTGTTCCGGAGATACTGCCCCCTACTGCCGCGTAGAGCGGTGCAGCCGCGAACAGGCACAGGGTGATGGCGGCGAGAAAGAGATTTGATCGGAACACAAGCGCCCTCACGATGCGGGAAATGAGGCACAACGGCTCACGAACAATCGAGCGATTGCTTCCCGTTTCCACGCGGGGAGGATTTGGCTGTTCTGGATAGGTCTCCTGACTCTCAGGTGAACTTCTGCTACGAAGCTCCCGACTTTTCGCCTTCCCCGACCGAAACCAAGTGGCATTTAAAAAGTCATGTTTCTGATTACAATGGCGGGACCGCGCCGGACTCACACCAGCTTGCCTGTTATACCCTCGCGGGTCCATGAAATATTTGCAAGATTACCATAGTCAAAACAATGAGGGGTATCGACGAAGTTCCCCAGGGTTTCCGCCCCTCTTTTGTGGAGCTTCCGCATTGCGGCCGGGGATGCAGTTGGCTCTGTGGACTGCGCTGGGCCTGCTTTTCGGGTGGCTGACGAAATGCTCCTCCGAAAATGTTGATACCATCCAAGATCTCGATCGGGCGCGGAAGCATTACGAAACATCAAGCCTGAGATTACCTAGCCTTCTCAGATCGAAGCATCCTAATCGGGCCGCGATCCGTCTATTGCATGCTGACGACCTTTTGGCCGTCCGAAATGTATGGGGTTAAAAGATGAGTGTTCCGTTCTGTAGCGAGCCCGAAGGTGGAGAGATTGAACAGGAAGAGAAGGAGCTCGAGAAGAACGGACTGCATTTCGAGCTAAGCCGGCGCCGCTTTATGCAGACGGCTGCGGTACTTTCAGCCGGGATCGCGGTAGGGCTGCCGAACGCCGCCACTGCAGAAGTGCCGGGGTCAAAGACTCAAGCGATCACCTTGAGGGTGAACGGGCAGTCTACGACTTTGTCGCTCGATACCCGTACTTCTCTGCTCGACGCGCTTCGGGAGTCGATGGACCTCACCGGCAGCAAGAAGGGCTGCGACCACGGCCAATGCGGGGCGTGTACTGTCTTGATCGACGGCCGCCGGGTAAATTCCTGCTTAACCCTGGCGTTCGCGGCGGAGGGCTCCGAGATCACAACGATCGAAGGGCTGGCAAAAAACTCCGACCCGAAAGATGTAAGCGAGCTGCACCCCATGCAGGCCGCGTTTCTCGAGCATGATGGCTACCAGTGCGGGTATTGCACGCCAGGACAAATCTGCTCAGCAGTCGCAGCGGTCGAGGAACAAAAGCGCGGCGCCCTCTCCATCGTGAGCCTGCATACCGGTAAGTCGGAGCATCCGGCGATGACGGATGATGAAATCAGGGAGCGCATGAGCGGCAATATCTGCCGCTGCGGCGCCTACCCGAACATTGTGGCTGCAGTGCGCGCAGTAGCCGGAGCATCCGCATGAAATCATTTACCTATGAACGCGCTACGGCGCCCGAAAACGCGATCCACGCCGGGGCTGCCAAGGGCGCAAAGTTTTTGGCCGGTGGAACCAATCTTGTCGACCTGATGAAATATGGCGTCGAATCGCCTACCACTCTTGTCGACATCAATCATCTCGAGTTGAAGCAGGTAGTCGCGAGTCCCGATGGCGGCGTGACCATTGGTGCACTGGTTCGAAACTCAGACCTGGCCGACCACCCTTTGATCAAGACGCAGTATCCGCTACTCTCGCAGGCGCTGCTGAGCGGCGCTTCTCCGCAGTTGCGTAATATGGCAACCACGGGCGGAAACCTGCTGCAGAGAACCCGCTGCTACTACTTTACTGACATCAGCTTTCCGGCCTGCAATAAGCGGGAGCCAGGCTCGGGCTGCGCGGCGATCCAGGGCTACAACCGCATTCACGCGATCCTTGGCCAAACCGACAAAGGTACAACGAGCGGCGAAAGCTGCATTGCAACCAATCCATCAGACATGAACGTCGCGATGGCGGCACTCGGAGCCAGGATCGAAGTTGAAGGTCCAAAAGCGAAGCGAACCATCCCGTTTGCCGAATTTCATCGACTGCCAGGCTCGACTCCCTGGGTCGACACCACGCTTAAACCCGACGAGTTGATCGTCGCGGTCACTCTGCCCCCAACCAGGTTCGCAACAAACGCCTACTACCTGAAGGTTCGCGATCGTAACAGCTATGCATTCGCTCTGATCTCTGTAGCCGCCGGCTTGGAGTTGGAAGGCGGCGTCATCAAATCGGCTGGCCTGGCACTCGGTGGAGTCGCGCATAAGCCGTGGCGCAATGTGCAAGCCGAGAAGATGTTAGTGGGTCAGCCGGCAGCGCCTAAGGCATTCCAGCAGGCAGCCGGGATACTGCTTGCTGACGCAAAAGGCTATGAGCACAACACGTTCAAGATTGAAATGGCCAAGCAGGGAGTAGTGCGGGCGTTGACGCTCGCCTCCATGGGCACAACAGACGGGACGCAGGCATAATGGCAACTGAGACAGCACCGACGCCGGCAAAGCAACTCGATCACCGCTATGAAGGCATTGCCAAAGTCACAGGCAAAGCAAAATACGCTGCTGAATTCTCGCAGCCGTTCCCCAAAGCGAACCTTGCTTATGCCTACATTGTTCAAGCCACAATTCCGAATGGAACGATCGTATCGATCGACCGCCATGCGGCTGATCTGGCGCCTGGAATCATTGCCGTTCTAACTCCTTTTAATGCGCCGAAACTCAACCAGGGTCCGCCCCAGCCACCTGCCCGGCGCAATCTAAGCCTGCTGCAGGATAAAGACGTCAATTACAACGGACAACCGATCGCTGTGGTCGTTGCAAAATCGTTAAACGAGGCCAAGGCCGCAGCTCGGTTGCTGAAGATCAAGTACGCCTCCAAACCTGCGAAGGTAAACTTCGAGAAAAATCTCGAGGATGCACGCTGGCCGAAGAACCCGGGTAAAGAGCCACCGGGCAATCACCGCGGTGATGTTCAGGCAGGGTTTGCGAAGTCGTCCGTGATCATCGAGCAGACATACGTCACTCCTATCCAGCACCACAATCCTATGGAGCCCCACGCGACGATTGCTTGGTGGGAAGGCGAGAAGTTGAACATTTATGACGCCACCCAGTACATCTCCGGCGTCAAGATGTCCCTGGCGAAAACCCTCGACATTCCGGTAGATTTCGTCCGCGTCGTTAACCCTCTCGTGGGCGGCGGCTTTGGATCGAAGGGCTCTATGTGGTCGCATGTCCCGCTCTGCGCGATGGCCGCGAAGGTCACCGGGAGACCGGTGAAGCTCGTCCTTGAACGGGAACAGATGTTCGGGCCGGTAGGCGGCCGTCCATCCACCATCAACAGGATCAAGCTTGGTGCGAGCGCCGATGGCAAACTGCTAGCCATGCAGCAGGATGTCCTGATGAACGCGTCGGTGATGGAGGATTTCACCGAGCATTCAGCCAATCCAACGAAGAATCTGTACATGAGCGAAGCAAACTCGATCACCGAGAAAGTAGTCGAGGTCAATCTCGGAGTCTCAACGTTTATGCGCGCCCCGGGAGAAGCGCCCGGGACTGCAGTGCTTGAGATTGCCATGGACGAGCTCGCAGAAAAGCTCAAGATGGATCCGGTTCAGCTCCGCCTGGTGAACTACGCGGAGAACGATCCGAGCCACGATCGACCCTGGACAGACAAGCATCTTCGCGACTGCTATAGCCAGGCGGCTGAGCGGTTCGGATGGTCGAAGCGTAGCGCTACACCGGGCGCCGTCAGCGAAGGAAATTCGCTGATCGGTTACGGCATGGCAACCGCCACCTACCCCGCCAATCGAAGCGCGGCGCAGGCGGTGGTACGCATGCTGCCAGGCGGCCGGATGTTTGTCGGGTCAGGCACGCAGGATCTGGGAACCGGCACATACACCATCATGGCTCAGCAGGCGGCAGCGGGCCTGGGCATCGATCCTTCGCTCGTCGAAGTAAAGCTTGGCGATTCAACCCTGCCCAAGGCTCCGGTCTCCGGAGGTTCGCAATCTTCTGCTTCTGTGTTACCGGCTATTCAGGATGCAACCACACAGCTGAAGTTGAAGCTGGCCGACCTGGCGATCGCCGATGCAGCATCTCCCTTGCATGGCCTCAAGACTCTGGACATCGAGATCAAAGGCGGGAAGCTGTTCAACAAGAACAATCCCTCACAGTCGGACAATCTCGCGGACTTGATCGCACGCAATGGCAACAAGCCCGTTGAGGCAAGCGGATCGGCAGAGCCTTCGGAATCAAAAGACTCGATGAGTTCAACTTCATGGGGCGCAGTCTTTGCTGAAGTAGCGGTCGATAAAGCCACGCACATGGTAAAGGTGCGCAGGATCGTCGCCACCTACGATATCGGAACACTCCTGAATAAGAAGACCGGGCTCAATCAGTTGATGGGCGGCATCGTCTGGAGCGTCTCTTTCGCTCTGCAGGAAGAGGCGCACGTCGATCCTGTCTATGGCCGAGTAGCGAACGAATCGCTTGCCGAGTATCACGTCCCGGTCAACGCGGATATCGGCGTGATCGACGTGACCGTTCTGAACATACCGGATGTCAAGTTCAATCCCATTGGCTCGCGCGGCATAGGAGAGATTGGAATCACCGGAGCCGCAGCCGCGGTGGCAAACGCGATTTACAACGCGACGGGTAAGCGAATAAGAGAGTATCCGATAACCCCGGACAAGATCATGACTGCTTAGAGCCGGATTGCTCTTTCTTGCTCCTGTAACCGCCCTACTTCACTTCACTTGCATCCGCAACCGAATTGTCGCTTTCGCTGGGCAGCTTTTATCCCTATTGTCTCGAAAGCCAAGACTGGTTTGCAGGCGCAGGGTACTTACGCCTACACGCCGCACGAGCAGCATGTCTCCTTCTACGCGCTCCATGGGAGCCGACTAACTCGCCTTGCACGGAACAGCCGCATCGTGTCTGGTTGAAAAACGGTTTTGATTCGGCCTTCACTTCTCTTTATCAGATCATCGGCCTCGAGTGCTTGCCCCC
>CBAAAA010000200.1:0-8353 GCA_964658695.1 uncultured Solirubrobacteraceae bacterium
GAGCGACGTTTCTGCGGCGACGGACCGAGATGAGGTAAACGGGAACTTCAGGCCGTTCCTTTTGGAAACGCATGATCTGGCGATGGGCCGACATGCTGGTGACGCAGGTCGGGCTATGTTTGAAGATCACCACAGGATCCAGGCCGACGACACGATCGAACTCTTCAGGACTGTCCAACTCCGGGATACCGGGACCAACCTCGTCCGAGCTCCCAAATAAGGCTCCAAACAAACCCTTCATTCTTATACAGTAGATGATCGGGCGGCGGAGTGATTTCACATACACTGCGCATGCTCTACCGTTGGATGTTTTTTTTCATCAGCACGACAGGAAGCGTGAATCCGTTCGCGAGCGGGACGTCGCGGCGATCCGACTCCAGGTAGCCGCGGTGTTGATACAGGGGGACACCGGTGAGGGTGGAAGCCATTTCGAAGCGGGTGAAGCCGGCGGAGGCGGCAGCTGTTTCGCAGACCGCAAGGATTTTACCGCCGATGCCGCGGCGCGCCCAGGATGGATGGACGAAAATAGCGCGAATTTTGGCGGCGTCGAGGCCGGGATCGAGGAGTTCGGCATCCCTGAGTGGGGCGTGATCGCCGCCGAACAGGGTCTTTCGTTTGCTCCAGCCGCCACAGCCTACGATTGCGATGGTGCCGTCCGGCAGGGAGGTTTCAGCCACAAAGTAGGTGCTGTCGGCGATGAGCTGGGTGTCTACAGCAAACACGGATCCGAGCGAGCCATTCATCTGCTCGACCGAGTAATCCGGAGCCTGCAGTTGCCGGACGGAGCGTTCGATCAGGTCCGTGAGTGCGGGGATGTCGTCAACGAGTGCGTAACGAAACTGGATGGGAGATTCGCGAGGCTCCATGACTTTGCAGTTTAGCGGCTGCATCGTTTAGCGGCCGTGCGGCAATTTGTCACTCAGCTTTCTCACGTCTTTTTCAAGACGAAGCAGACTCTGGCGAACGGCTTGTAGCTCGCTTCGCTCAGCCATCTGATGTTTGATTTCGACCATCTCAGTGCGGAGGTTGCCGATCTCGGCCTCGCCGCGGGTGGCTTGGGAGATTTGGCTTCCGACGGCGAGCAGTATGGAGAGGACGACACAGCCTAGCGTCAGGTAGGAGAGAACGATCAAGCGCTGCTGACCGTCTGGCGAGATGGGGCGAGGCATGGGAGCCATAGAAGCGTGGAATTCGATAAACGGCTTAATTTGCGCGAGTTCCGGTTCCAGTTGCATTTGAGGAGTCACGACTTCAAAGTAGGGCGGCTCAGAGAGGGGCCAATCAGCGGAGAGTTCGACGGCGATGCGTAAAGCATTGAGAGTGAGCGGGTTGAATCGGGATTTTATTCCCGGCAAGCTTGTGACTACATGGGCTGGCGGACACCGGATTCGGCAGAGTTACCATCCTGATAGGGCTCAAATGAAAAGCAAACGGATCTCACGGCGGCATTTTTTCTACGGCAGTCTTCTGGCGGGCGCGGTTCCGCTGGGAGGATTCGGCAGCGTGCCTTCGCTGAAGATGCTGGGGTACAAGTCGCCGAACGAGAAGATGAACATCGCCTCGATCGGTGCCGGCGGCAAGGCGACGAGCGATATCGCAGCTTGCGCGGAGACCGAGAACATTGTGGCGCTGTGCGACGTGGACGAAGCGCGGGCGGCGAAGGTGTATGCGATTCACTCGAATGTTCCGAAGTACAAGGACTTCCGGGCGATGCTCGACAAGGAAGCCGGGAACATCGACGGGGTGATTGTGACGATTCCAGACCACATGCATACGGCGGCGGCGCTGGCGGCGATGGAGCGGGGGAAGCACGTTTACGTGCAGAAGCCGCTGGCGCACACGGTTTGGGAGTGCCGCGAGTTGCAGAAGGCGGCGGCGAAGTACAAGGTCGCGACGCAGATGGGCAACCAGGGCTATTCGAACGAGGGCACGCGACAGTGCGCGGAGATGATCTGGTCGGGCGTGATCGGAGACGTGACGGAAGTTCATGCATGGACGAATCGTCCGGCGTGGCCGCAGGGGATCAGCGAGGCACCGAAGACGACGCCAGCGCCTGGAACACTGGACTGGGACCTCTGGCTGGGCGTGGCGAAGGAGCGGCCGTTCAGCGACGACTATCTGCCGTTCAGCTGGCGCGGTTTCTTCGATTTCGGGTCGGGCGCGTTGGGCGATATGGCGTGTCACCTGCTGGGTGCGCCGAACATGGCGTTGAGACTGGGTGCGCCGACAGCAGTCGAGTGCATGCATCAGGAAGACCGGAGCGACATTTATTTTCCAGCGAAGTCGGTGGTCCGTTTTGATTTTCCGGAACGGCAGGGGATGCCGGCGGTGAAGATCTTCTGGTACGACGCGATGCGGGAAGATCAGCCGACATTTCCGGGAACTCCGCAGGGCGAGATTCTGGGCGACCTGCCGCGCAACCGGCGTCCGCACATGATGTCTTCGCTTACGCCAAAGGAGCGGCAGATTCAGGGTGGCGTGTTTACGGACGAATTCTTCACGCCGCAGGAGCTACCTCCGCCGCCTCCGAGGACAGCGCCGGCGACTCCTCTGGATGCGCATGCCGAAAAGGAAGCGCACTGGATGAGCCTGATCAACACGGGAACGAACGGGAGCCTGTTTAAGGGTGAGAAGGGCATGATCACGACCGGCACTTACGGCGAGTATACGCGTTTGCTTCCAGTGGAGAAGATGCGGGATTACGAGTTCCCACCGGAGTTTCTGCCGCGGTCGCCGGGGCATTACCGGGACTGGATTCGGGCGTGTAAAGGCGGAGTTCCGGCGTGCTCTAATTTTGACGTCTCGGCGCAGTTTACGGAGTGGATCGCGCTGGGCGCGATTGCGACACGGCTGAACTGCAGGTTGGAGTGGGATGCGGAGAAGATGCGCATCACGAATAATTCTGAAGCGAATGAGATGTTGAAGCCGGTGGTGCGGAAGGGCTGGCATCTGGGGTAACGGAGTGGGGGAGTTGAGGCGTTAGTGGCGGGTCCTCGGCTTCGCGGTTCATTGCTCATATGCAGGGCCGCGCAGTGCGGCGATTTCAGCCCGAGCAGCTGCCCTCAAGCCATAGGCGTGACCAGTGGCAGAAACTCCCCAGCGGTGATCGGTGATTTCGCCGGCATGTGCTTCTTTCTCCTTCCAGACAATCACTATATCCAGAAAGCTACGCGGCGCGCTGTACGTCAAGCAAAATACACACATCGTAAGCGAGGCGGTCCAAATTTCATCGCTGGCGGTGTCGCACGCCGCGTCATGGCGACAGTCCCGGGCTTTTCGCGCTGCCGGCATCAGAGGCTAACGAGGCTTGCTGGGCGAACTGGCGGAAGATCTCTCTTAATTCAGGTGGCTGGTGGACGACAATGCGGCGACGCATACTGAGCAGCATGGCCGCGAACATGTCTAAGTGGTCGCGGCCACAGCGCATTCTGGTTCCCTCGCCGTCTGCTTCGCTGAGGACTCTCCAGGGCGCGAAGGCGCGTTCCGCTTCTTCGACGGGCATGTCGATCCACACATCGATCTGGTAATCGGACTGGACGAACGGCATGTGCTGATGCAGGTAGCTTCGAGCGTCGAACTTAGCGGGGCGTTTGAAGGTTTCGGAGCAGAGTTGGAGGTCGGCCACACGGTCGAGACGGAAGGTACGAAGAGCTTGCCGGGTAAGGCAAAAGCCGATCAAGTACCAGCGGCCGTCGGTGTGAATGACGGCATAAGGTTCGAGTTCACGAATCGAGCCGGTCCCGGCATAGGAGTGATAGGCGAAGCGGAGACGGCGGCACATCCGTATGGCGGAGGAGGCGCGGATGAGTGAGTCAGCGGACGTGGAAATGACCCAGGGACCGGGTTCGACGGTGACGACGTCTTCCACGGTTTGAATACTCTCGCGGAGGGCGTCGGGAAGGACACGGCCCAATTTTGCGGATGCGCCTTCAGCGGCGGGGGCAAAAGTGGACAGGCCGAGCTGGCGAAGCGCACGGAGTCCGAGGGAGAGTGCGAAAGCTTCCTCGTCGGTGAACATCAGCGGCGGAAGACGAAAGCCGGGCCGCAATTGATAGAAGCCGCCCACACCGCGAACGGATTGTACGGGAATGCTCAGGTCCTGCAGGCGGGCGATGTAGCGCTGGACGGTGCGGATGTCGACTTCGAGGCGCTCGGCCAGTTCTGCCCCGCTGACATGCTCGCGAGCTTGCAGGATCTCGAGGACGGTGAGGACGCGCATGATGGGGTCGTACATAAAAATTCGTGCAATTCGATGGTTTTACTAAATTACGACAGGCGCTGTCGGGAATTGACTTTACTGTTGATCTCAGCCCAAGTGGGGCAAGGAGAAAGCAATGACAGCAGAAATGACGCCAGTGAACGTGCAGACGGCGGAGGAGGTTTTGAAGCATTGGCAGGGACACAGAGGGCTGACGCGGCGAACGATCGAGGCCTTTTCGGAGGACAAGCTGTTTCAGTTTTCGGTGGGCGGCATGCGGCCCTTCTCGGAGCTGGCATGGGAGTTTATTCAGATGGCAGTGCCGATTGCGAAGGGCGTGGCTAGCGGGAAATGGGAGGAGTACAAGCACGAGAAGCCGACCAGCAAGAGCGAGCTTTTGAAACTGTGGGACGAGCACACGACGGCGTTGAATGAGACGTTTCCGAAGATCCCGGCGCACCGGTTTAGCGAAGTCGATAAGGCGTTCGGGCAGTGGGAGATGTCAGGGCTGCAGAGCATTCAGTATGCAGTTGACAACGAGATTCATCATCGCGGGCAGGGATATGTTTACCTGCGAGCGCTGGGGATAGAACCGCCGCACTTCTGGGAGCGCTAAGAAGCCGGATGGGGCGAAGCGGGTATCTTTCAGGCCGCCTTGAGTTCAGTCAGGGAGTTTTGTGCGACGGAGGGGGCTGTCATGGTTTTGGGAGAATTCTCCGGGGTCGCTTTGATGGCGGGGTCGATCTCCAGGTCTTTCACGCGGGCGATTGCGGTGCGGGTTCGGACCTGGTGAGACTCCTGTTTACGAACTTCTTCGGCGGCGCTGCGTTTTTCCCGTTCGAAGCCAATTTCCTGTTTGCGCCTTTCGGATTTTAGCTTGGCGAGTTCGTCGAGGCACTTGAAGAAGGCGCGATCGTGGGTGGATTGATAGCGGAGATAGAGGGCGAGGTACTTTTGCTCGTCGCCGGTAAGGTGGCGTTCAAAGAACAGGCTGGATTGGAGAAACTGGGCGCGCTGGCTGAGCCACTGGTGCTGCGCCATGCGTTCGATCAAGACGTTTTCGGTGGTGCTGGCGGTGGATTGGTGATCTTCGCGAAAGCCGGTGAGCAGGCTGGTATAGGCTTCGGGGTTTTCGTGCGCGAGGATGCGGAAGACGCCGCCGGAGAGGCCGTGCTGGAGATGGTTTAGGGAAGACGCGGCTTTACCTTCGCCGGTGATGGGCCCGGTGGAGTGGATGGCGTTTTCGCGGTTGGCTTCGAGCTGCGCAGGGGTCGGCATTGGGTTTTGAGAGTCTCCTTGAAAGGCTTGCAAGAACAGATGTAGCACGGCGATTGGCGGCGATGATTAGAAGTTGTTCATTCTATTAGTGGGTGAGGCTGTGACTGACATTTCGCATCGGAAATGTTTTGGGGGACGACAGCCGCGAATCTCTGTCTACTTCGCGACTGCGGCGGCGACGTAGGGCTGGACCATTTTCGAGGGGTCGACCACGCGATCGAATTCTTCTTCGGTGACAAAGCTCAGCTTCAGGGCGGCGGCCTTGAGCGTAAGGTCATTATCCATCGCGTAGTGCGCAATTTTGGAGGCCTTGTCATAACCGATCACGGGCGACAGGGCGGTTACCAGCATCAGTGATCGATCAACGTATTCCTGAATCTTTCTCAGATTCGGTCTTGTACCTTCGATCAGGAACTTTCGGAAGTTCGTGCAGCCATCCGACAGGATCGTGATCGAGTGTGCGATGTTGAAAACCATCAGGGGCTTGTAGACGTTCATTTCCAGGTAGCCGCCAGCACCGCCGAAGCCGGTGGCAACGTCGTTGGCCATGACTTGAACGGCGATCATGGTGAGAGCTTCCGCCTGGGTTGGATTCACTTTGCCGGGGATGATGGAAGAGCCAGGTTCATTTTCGGGAATCAGCAACTCGGCAAATCCCGCCCGCGGGCCACAAGACATGAGGCGTACGTCGTTGGCGATTTTGTAGAGCGACACAGCCAAAGTGCGGAGAGTGCCGGACAATTGCACGAGGGCATCGTGCGCCCCCCGCACCGTGAACTTGTTGGGCGCAGTGATGAAAGGAAAACAGGTGAGCTTTGCGACTCCGGCAGCGACGGCTAAGTCGAAACCTGGAGCGGAGTTGATTCCAGTACCGACGGCAGTACCGCCGAGCGCGAGCCGATACACACCCTTGAGGGCATCTCCGATTCGATCGAGGCCGTCTGCGAGCATACCCGCGTAGCCTGACCACTCCTGGCCGAACGTCAGCGGAGTTCGCATCCTGCATGTGCGTCCGGCCTATCTTGACAATGTCTTTCCATTCGCCGGACTTTCCAGCAATGGCATCACGCAGGAGCTCGAGCGAGGGGATGAGCCGCTGTTTAACGTTCAGCGCGACGGCTATGTTCATGGCGGAAGGAAACGAATCGTTGGACGATTGCGACATGTTCACGTGGTCGTTGGGATGTACGGGGACTTTGGTGCCAAGCGGTGTACCGGCAATCTGACAGCAGCGATTTGAGATGACCTCGTTGACGTTCATGAGAACTGCGTGCCACTTCCGGTCATCCAGACGTGCAAAGGAAACATATCCGCATGGCGGCCCGCAAGAATCTCGTCGCAAACACGCACGATTAACTCATGCGGCCTGTCGTCGAGGCGGCCAGCGGCATGATTGACGTTAGCCGCAGCTTTCTTCAAAGTGGCGTAGGCGGTGATCATTTCGCGCGGGATCAAATCCGCGCCGATGCTGAAATGCTCGAGCGAGCGTTGCGTCTGGGCTCCCCAGAGTTTGCCGGCAGGGACATCTACTTCGCCGAGGCTGTCAGTCTCCTTGCGAGTCTCCGTCATTTTGCGGCAGCTCCCTCCGCGAAATTTGTCTCTGGCTGGGGTACGAAATACGTATTCGCGCACCTGATCATATTTCGTGTGGAGCCACGACGAGGCGCCGCAGAGTAGCGCCTTAATTAAGAGGCTAATGCCGAGGTGGCGGCCGGGTTCAAGGGGCGTGCTGGATGCCGTTGTGTCTACTGGGATTCTGGCTTGTGACTGACATTTTGGGGTGGGGATGTTTCGGTCTGGGCAGGCGCCACGAAGCGACGGATACACTCGGCCGCAAGAAGTCCACGCTTTTCCGGCGGCAGCAGCGCCAGGAGGTTCAACAGATCTTGTTCCATGATCCTGCCGGATTTGAGTCCGTCGAGGATCAATGGGAGGAGATTGGTATCCGCCTCTTCCATAGGTACGCGGGAAGTTTCTCTCAGGTCGTTTAAATGCGAAGCCCGGTTCGGGGCGTGGATGCAAGTTATTTAAGTGAGCGGCAACGCGCAGGGATGGCGCCAAGGCTGAACGGCCTGTGCAGCGGCTTGCGAAGTACACGACGGTACGCTTACCCCGCCATTACATGATACGAAGTGGAGGGTTATTTGGATGTTCCTGGACGCATAGCCAATGGTGAAGGCGAGTCATAGTTCGGGACCAACGATTGTGGACAGTATACAGGGAACAAAGAATGGGTGATGGACGGACGCCGCGTTCAAGTATCTATTTTCGATGCGACTTACGAGTTGAATTCAGTGTTGTTTGTCGATGACCAAGGCATCGTGACGGAATGAAAGGACAGACAGGGAGGCTACTATCCGAGTCTTTCAAGGAGCGGAAACGGGCCGTCAGGAAGCGTGGCTCATCATCGGCGAATATAATGAGCCGGGGTTATTAGCTTTGAAGAAGATCGACCGGTCATCCCGTCCAACCGCGATTTCCTGATTTTGGGTGTAATGCCGCCGGGGCTTTTGACGAAACGGCGGGGGAGCGGCTGGACTTCTGGGCGCCAGTCGCTAAGGAGGCGCATTTTCTGCCTGGACGTCACTGGTTGTCGCGCCGGACCGCAAGCTGGGTCCAGGTGATTGCTCGTTTCAAGCTGCAGTAGCCAAGAACAAGGGGAGGCGGCCACAAACATTTTGTATCGGCGGCTTTTGGTCGAGACAGAAGGGGCTGGTCTTACAAGAGACGCGTCGCCGTGACCTGAAACCAAACTGCTCGGCGGAAGCAAAGGATTTTCGGATGTTCGATCCGCTGATCACATAAAACGCCGTCTCCCCATTCAGTGCCACATCATTACTCACGCACCCATCGCGCAACAGCAGAGGGTGCCGCAAA
>CBAAAA010000201.1:0-8334 GCA_964658695.1 uncultured Solirubrobacteraceae bacterium
GTAGGCTGACTCACAGCTACTTTGCGGCTGGCGTCGGGGACGTTGGTATAGGCCCGTCAAGGCTGCGTGGGAAAGACTCATGCGGCCAACGTTCCCGATGCATTCTGCTCGGCACCAAGCGACAGTGTCACCTGGTGCTTGAGGCATAGACGGACGGCTTCGAGCCGCTCTCTGACACGAAAAAGGGGCATCGAGTATTGAGCGGCTAGCTGTTCTGCCGAGACTCCCGCCAGATGGAGATCGTATAGTTCAAAAGGCAAGGATCTGTTAGCGAGAACCATGAACGCAGGACTCATGCTCTCTAGAGTGTTGACGGGTCCTGAAATCTCTCATCCGAAGTTAACGTAAGGTGCGTACGAGTGTCAAAAGGAAGCGAACGCCAAAGAAAAGAGCGCGTTCATTCTCTCTGAAATTTTAGGCGCTATACAGGGATGAGCTGGTCTGCCGGCATGGTCCATTCTGCTGTACGGAGTCACTGGGTTCGGATCGAGATGTAATTTGAGCCAATCCTCGGCAATTGGATGCAGGCCAACCACTGTCCCTATGAGTCCGTTTGGTATGAGGGCTGAACCTTCGTTGGTGATGGCCTTAACCTTAATTCTCTTTCCAAGTAGCGAGTTGAACAGGGCATGAATGTGCCGACCACTCGAACATTCTCATTGCTTTGCTTTTTGAGAGAAGACTCCGAACGAGTTGTTGACGAGAGGCCGCACCAACAACAAAGCCTTGATACGTAACGGAGTCAGGGCTAGATTGCTTCAAAGCGTAGTATTTTGGATTCGCCAGCGTGGAGCATCCGAACGGGAACCACAAAGCAGAGTCCATAAGCGGAGGCCACCACCGCCCGATTGATGTACGAGCAGGAATTTTGTCTTGCTCAGCGATAATCGAAGATCACGGCCGAGCGAAGGCTGGTGATGCACCCATCCAAATCTTCACCCGTGGATAGGGGCAATATGTTCTTGGTGCGACCGATTCGACAGGAAGGCCTAGGTGTTTTGCTGCCTGGATCGTCTCCGCTCAGCAGTGCGGCAACGAGATGTTTTTGTTGCGCCCAGCATCCGGTACGCGGGCGCTCGCCTGGGTCTATTAAACGAGTCCGCCTGGCAGAAGGCACGTCTGACAATTGCACGATCTCTCGGCCACTCCTTGACGTCAGGCGAGACGTTGAAGAAACTGGCTCGTCAGCTCGATGCAACGTACAAGTAGGTAGCCCGCAACTTGCCCTCCAATCCGCTCGCCCGAGTGGAAGAGGCTGATAGCAAACTAGAGCTTGTGGTCACGGCCATTGATAAGGCGGAAGAGCCGGAGAGTCTTATCAAGTTACATCAATGCAGCGCTGGAGCGCTGGAGCAACTGCAGGCGGATGGTAATTTGATCCGCGCGGAAGATGTCGCTCGGCTATCACCGCTCGTGTTTGAGCACATCAACCTTGTGGGTCGATACGCCTTTTCTGTGCCGGATGCTGTTAACCGTGGTGAGTTGCGGCCGTTACGCGATCAAGGAGAGTTCCATTGATACTCAACACCCGAGTCCAACACCTATGTTGAGCTCAACATGAGCACGAATCGTTCTCAGAGGCGCGTATGCGCCTTTGGCGGATTCCATTGAGAAGCAGATTTTGGCTTCGGCGGAGGCAGCCGGGCCTGCTACTTTAAAACGCGATGTACTGTCGGCACGGGTTCGACGCCTTCTTTGAAATTAACGCGAGTTACCGGGATCCACTTCAGAATTAATTCCCGCTTGGTTTGCTGCCCGAGCCGTTTTGCTTTTTCGCCTGTCCAAAAGCTATGCCAGTGCGGGCGTCGAATATGCGGCCGTGGTCCCGCGTGATGCCCACCTAGCATTTTCTTTCGCTTCTGTTCCTCATTTGCCGCTCGTAGGGCAGCACCGATTCGATAAGCGACATCCCAAATGATCGGGGTCTCAGCCGCCAGTATTCGGGTCGGCTCATTCTTGTCACGCCGGAGGGGAGGCGGGTGGTATCCGCCGCGTGTCGCTATTTCGGCATTTGTGCTGCATAAATAAAGCGTCAATGATACCAGGGGGGTAATTTGTTCCGCCATGTGCTCCCGGAGTTTTGCAAACACCGCTTCGTATCCTGGTGACGCCTCGCCGGATTCCACAAAATGCCGTTGCATTTCGTTCAGGGCATCTTGCACGCAGTTGGTGAGGTTCCCGGTAAGGTGCAGCATTAAACCCGTAAGCCCGGGTAGGACATTGCGATCGCTAATCTGTGATTCGTAGTCAAGCAGGAATCGCAACTCGCGACGTCCGGTCGCTTGATCATATTCCAGATGGACGAAGAATCCGTGGCAAAAAAACTCATTAGGCACCCCAGAAAAGGACAGCCACCGGGGTTGCGGAAACGCGATATAGCAGCACCAGGCAGGCAAGCGTTCCAGTAGGGTCACTGGTAAGTCGCCGGCAATCGGGGTATCCCACAACTCCTCAAAAGCGGTCTCGTCGAAGCGATAAATTCCCTTTGTCACGCGCCATGCGGCCAGTGCGCCGACCGCGGCAGTTTCAGAATGTTGGGGGAGAATATCGTTGCGCCCTCGCGAGGCAATTGCATAGGCGCCAGCTAAAGGCATAAAGCACCATGACGGCCAGTCTCCTATTGTCTTGCTCCCCCGCGACGCCAGCATCTGGTCAACCCATTTCCAGGCATCGGGGAAGCGGCGTGGGATGGAGGCCAAGTGTCTATGGAGGCGGTCAACGATCTTGAGAATTTCAGGATCCGGTCGCGGTGCTTTGACGGTAGGCCTTGATTCGGCGATGGGCTCTGGCTCAGGCGGTTGTTTCGAAGTGCAGATGGCGCATTGCGGGCCTTCGTACAAAAGCCCGTGTTCCCGACAAAAGCGTTTTCGCATAGGAATTTCGAAAGGGCGCCAAGCGAAGAGCCCGGCACCCAGTTATCAGCCGATCACGATCTCGCGTTTGAACTCGAACGGACCATACGGCAGGTAAATCTCAGCGGTGTAGATTGGCGCGGGTTCGGTGCGTTCTTTTTCTTCTTCGTATTCATTGACGGGTTCCGGGCACTCTACAATCCGCGAGAACTTCACGGTCGTACTCGCCGGGATATTGAGATTTGCTTTCAATGCGCGCCACGCGGCATATACTTTCCGTGGGACAGTGTCAACGTACTGGTTGCTACAGCAGCAACTTGAGTCTTGGCAGGTTCTCGGCGTGAATGCGTTTGGGATATTGGCCTCATCAAAGGCGATATCCGCAATTAGTTCAATGGCAGTTTTACGGCTCAGAAGTCCATCGTGGAACTGCTCCTGTGTATCCTGGTCGGCGTGGTCTGCAATCCATTCGGCGATGAACTGAGTTTTGGCGGCTTCCTTGGCGTGCTCGGCGTCCTGTTTTTCTTTCTTGGCGGCTTCTACCCGCTTCTCAAAGCGTTCGCCAGCCGCCCAAAGCAGTGGCAGATCCGGGTATCGCATGTAGGGAATTCCAGATGAATCAACGCCAACGGCTTTCAGTGCGGCCTTTTTTGCGTCGGCAACGTTGTCTGCTGATGTAGCAGTACGCATATCGAGCACGTTAGCGGCAGCCTGGTCCGCTGCTTCGATTGCCGCAATTCGCTTGGCAAGTTCCGCTTCCTCGTTCTGCTTTTTTCGGGCCTCAGCTTCTCTTTTTTGCCGCTCGCGTTGGTAAACAGCCTTGTATATACGCCACGCTTCGGTAGGCGTAGACGCGGCGGAGACTTCCTCGACCGATATTCTTCCTGTGCCGATATCTAGAAAATCAAGATCGTCGCGGAACAGAGTCCCATCTGGCGCTGCTCTGAGGAGATCGATATCGTCGGTGTCCACATCAATAACGTGTGTTTGTTTCTTGGCAACCGGCTGGCCGGTGGCCTTAATTTGGGCGAGCTGTGCCTTCTCGGACAGCGTGTATGTGATTGTGGCTTGCAATGCAGGCCTCGCTTTCCCCTTCTCAGTTCGGAGCGATGCTCCGCCGATCACTTAGGACGACCGGGGTATGGATAGAAAAGCGTTCCGTTTTTGACTGGATTTTCCGGTCCTATCCCCACGCTGGCCGGAAAGCGGTGAGAAACCTGATCTACTGCGGAGCTGTTGGCAGCGATTCAGGCCGGGGAAACCCGTTTAACTTTTTGTTCCATACGGCCAAATGACCGCCCATTTGCCGATTTTGGGCCATTGAGCATTTGCCCACGCGGTATTAGCTGTTCCCGCTGCTACGGTGCGTTTCTCGCCATTGGCCGCACGCAAATGGTAATAGCCATTGCTGTCCAGCTTTACGCAACGAATCGGCATCAGATCGTTGATATGAGCATTGCTGAGAGCGCCTTCGGTTTGGTAGTGCATGAGTTCTTCTCCTGGCTCTAGCTTTCTACTACATCCAAATAAATGAGCATCGAGTCAATGGGATCAGCATGTTTCGCCAGCATTCCGCCTCCAGTTCTTTCGGTTTCAGGCATCAAGCCACCGCCTTATTGTGCAGACTTCCATAGTGGACGCCTTCGGCGAGCAGTTCACGGATTTGGCGCGGTTTAATCTTGGTGCTGAGTTGTTCAGACGAGCGCCAAATCAGGCGACCGTCGCGGGTCAGATGAAGGGAATACTTAACGAGTTGATAACGGTTCTGCCACTTCCAAGAACCGCGTTGATGAGTGCAAACTGCAAGCTTCGTAATCATAGTCGATGACCTTTCTTCTATCGGGAATCCCGATTCATAGAGATCGCGAATAAGCTCTCTCTATTTATATATTGACACAATAGCAGCATCATGTCAATATAAATTCAGGGGAAGTTTTTGGCAAAGACAAAAGGAGCACGCAACGTGATCACGGCGGATACCACGACGGAACGAATAACTTTCCGACTTACGGACGAACTACAAGAACGGATCAACCAGTACGTCGCTGGCCGACAACAGACTGATCCTAAGTACAGCAAGAATGACGCCTGCATCGAAGCTCTGGAGGCGCTGACTTCTGAGGCGTCTCCCATTACGCGCTATCGTGATCTACTCGGTTACGGTTATCAAGCGATTCGGGACAAATTCTCCGACAACGAGCTGAACCTCATCCTGGACTCCTGCAACGGGCTCTCGCTGCTCATGGAAATGACCCCTAACCGATACGTCTTTTTGCAGCCGGGCTCCAGCATCGCCCTCAACGTGCACGACTCGATCGTACAAAACGAACTCGCTAAGAAGTGGCGGGTTCCAGATGAGGACGCCGCAGGGCTGGTCGAACGGCTGCGTAAGCTGGGTATCGTCGAACAGTACGCGCTGGTCGATCTCATCGAGCGGTTCTGGGCCAATCCGAACATCGCCACCGTGCGGGAGTTGCTGTAAATCTGGAAGGGTGCGCGATCGGTGATAAGCCGCTGGACCGCGTTTCAGACGTTTCGTGCGTGGTGTAAAGCCGATCCAAAGATCTTCATTCGGAAGCGCCAATAGGGATCGCATCCTGATCAGGGGTCATGGGCAAGCAGAGCGATTTCCGAGTAGAACGCCAACGAAGGGTTCTGTTGCGCCTAGCTGTGGAGCTATGCAGCAAGCACGTTGCTCCCAATATCGCGAGAGGAGAGACCGAAGCGGAAAGGAACACCGTACTGCCCCTTCTTTAGCTTTTGGATAAGTTCGATTCCAGCGATCACGATACTGGTGTTCCGGAAGGACTTGAAGCCCAGCATTGCGGAGAGACGGAACTTCACGCGACGGTGATCCTGCTCCACGATGTTGTTTAGATATTTGCAGCTGCGGATCCTGACCGGATTCTCCCAAAGAAAGTTGAACTCGTTCCGCAGGCCCATGCGGCGCAGGGCGGTGTGACTCGGTTCAAAGCCATCCAGCGTAATGCTACGCGGTTCTCCGTGGCGCTTCAGCGCTCGGCGAAAGAAGTTGCGAGCTGCCGTCTGGTCGCGGGTGCGGCTTAGGTAGGAGCCAACTGTACGCCCGCGCTCGTCGACTGCGCGATACAGGAACATCCATCTACCCTTCACCTTGACGTACGTTTCGTCGGCGCGCCAGGAACGGCCTACGGCCATCTCAAAGGGAGCCCAAAGTCGAACGAAGTCGGCGGTGTATCGAACGACCCAGCGCAGAATGGTTGACGGCGCCACCGCAATGCCCAACTCTGCTGCGATGGAGGCAATATCCCGGTAGCTGAGCCGGAAGCGCAAATACCACCGCACACAAAGAATGATCACATCGTCAGAAAACCAGCGCTTCACAAACAATGGATTGCGTCCCGGGCCTTGTTTCCGCATCTCCACATTCTCAATGACCGCTCACCACCAAGGTGCAACAGAACCGGAAATCGAAGATGACCGTTACCACGGTACCAGCAGAAGAAGCCAGGCAGCGAGGCTGGATCGGCCCGAAAATCCCGACCATACGTTAAACATAGACATGTGCCTGCACTGTCAGATGTATCGTTCCAAGCACCGGAGCAATGAACCAACCGATTCTAAGTCCGTCTGCGGCAAAGGCCAAGACGATAGCCTGCGTTTGGCGCATCTACCTGTTCGGTTGTCATCCAACTAGCAAAAGTGAATGGCATCGCTGGCTGGTGACACTCGGAAACTTCCATCACTGCCACTTCGAAACGGCCATCGTTCTCCGCGACGGCTGGAGGGTCCAACGAAACGGACAAAACCTGCAAGTTAAGCAGTGCATTCCTGCGGTCTCACCAGTAGAAAAACGGCATGCCCGAAAGGGAAGAGCCCACAATTGGCGAACTTCTCAAGGTCAGACAAGATAACGTTATCGAACCTAGAGATATGGAAATCAGCGCTCACTCCCCTCCCAGCCGCCGACGTCACTCCGAAAGGTGCGGCAGTACCGGTCCACCTTGAGTCGGGCCAATCTGTTGCACACGATCACCTTCCGGGAGGAGATCCGTTTCCGTGGCTTGGGAGTTCGACAGCCCAGGCGGGTTCCTACCACTGGCCGGTTGCGGATCGATGGCGAAGTCTACACGATAGGCGACGCCACGCGGAAGTTTTTGAAAAGTAGACGAGATCGCGGGGCTTAGACCGCCCGCATTGTGCCGCTGTACTTCGCTGAAAATCGCCGCCACTCCCTACCACTCCATTCCTTGCCCGGGACGCGCGTGTGAATCCACTCGATCAGCACCTCGATTGGAACGCCCTCCGCGGCCGCGATCGCAGTAAGCATTTCCGCCCGGGTGGCAATGCTGCCCGCTTCCTTCTCCGGCAGTTCCTCCCTCAGAGCGCGAGTTGCCCAGTCATTGGCGGCGGCATGTGCGTCTGTGATCATGGTTTCCGGGCCTCCTGCGCTAAAGCGAGCGGTTTAAAATCTGCTTCACAGATCATTGAAAGCCTTCCTGCTTTATCTTCCTATGTTGGATTGTGCTGCGGTCAAGACTGCCGCCGTTTCGCTCGCAGGACAATAAGAAAGGATGGCCGATATTCCGATCATCGTTCCGCACGAGACTATGGAAGTCGGAGTGCTGCGGTTGCATCATGCCCGTGACTCGGGGTGATCTCGCAGACCTTACCGGCAATGAATGCGGCGCGGTGTTGAGCACGGTTCCGGCCGCCCAAGCCGAGCAGATACTTCTTCAAATGGCCATGCGGAAAGGAACTTGCTGCAGCGAGACATGCCCGCCACTGCGGGGCGCTAAACATCTTTCCGGGGTTCACGCCCATGGATGCGTATGTCTGCCGGCAGTGTGGTGATGGAATCGGGATTCAGGAGCCGGTTCAGTAATGTCTGTTGCTTTCACCCAAGCCAACGCGGAGAGCATCCGCCGGCGCTTCCAGGCGATGACGGATGACAGTTGTTCAGCAGTGGTAACGCCGCTGCCTTCATGTGCTCCCCAGAAGCGAGCTACGGAAAGCCTCCGCGCGAAGAGTTTCTACTTCAACTGCGAGAAGCACGGGTGGAGTGGAGAAGGCGAAAGACGCTCTGCGCTCCGCCCTAAGAGTGTTGGACCGGTTGGACCGCCGCAACACTCCGGTGGCGCCGCTCCGCGTCCGCCCACGCAAACCGGCGCGGTGTCGTCCTCTACACCGTCCGGGACATCCAGAACACGAACCTCCCACTCCCACATGTGCAGCGTGTCGCACACATACAGAAACTCCTCCTGGCGGTGGAGCTGGAAGTTGCAGAGGGCGGCTTCGCGCGTCTTGCGCCGAAAGCTGTTCAACTCCCGCCGTGGATGCGAACGATATAACCCAAGTCGCCCCGCCTAGCCAACGATGGCACGGAAAATTCTGTGGAATTGCTGAAGTTGCAGGTTATCGGGCACAGAGATCAACCCGATGACCATTGGGAGGTCTTTTAAAGACGTTTCCTTCCTGGCGCTCGTAAAGGAAAGCTTGGCAA
>CBAAAA010000202.1:0-8323 GCA_964658695.1 uncultured Solirubrobacteraceae bacterium
AGGCCGCCAATCAGCAGATTCATCACCTGGCGCTGAATTTCCCAGAACTTCACGCGAGGCGTTGCGCCTGGAAACTGTGTTTCAATCTGCTCCGCGATGTTTCCAAATACTGGGACCGCCTGCCCAATGTCTTCCAGTGTGACCAGCCGGGCAGCGAACGCGTCGTCAATATCGGCTGTGTTGTAGGCGATCTCATCAGCCAGGTCCAGCAGCTGCGCTTCGAGGGGAGGGCGGACTCCCGGCAGCAGATCGGCAGTAGCAGGATCGTCTCCGGTCAGTTCGCGCGAGTGCTTCAGGATGCCCTCTCGAACTTCATACGTGAGGTTCAAGCCCTCGAATCGCGCATAGCGCTCCTCCAGCGTGTCCACCATGCGCAGAGCATGTCCGTTGTGTTCGAAGGTGCTGCCGAAGCGGCGCATCTGGCGGTCGAGCTCCCGTTCGCCGCTATGTCCAAATGGCGGATGCCCGAGATCATGAGCGAGCGCCAGCGTCTCCGTGTACTCTTCATTCAGCTGGAGCGCCACAGCGACCGTTCGCGCCACCTGCGCCACCTCAATGGTGTGTGTGAGGCGGTTTCGAAAGTGATCGCCGAAGCCGGCGGTGAATACCTGAGTCTTTCCTTCCAGCCGGCGGAAAGCGCGTGAGTGCACAATGCGGTCGCGGTCTCGCTGAAACTCGTTGCGGTACGGGTGCGATGGCTCTGGATAGCGTCGCCCGCGCGGATGAAGCGGGCCTAGGCGGAGTCGGCCCAGCATGCGGGAAGGTGTTCTATCTTGTTACCTGGGCAGCCACTTCGCTGGCCGCGCGCGAGATAGCCGGATCCTGTTTCTGGTTCTGCAATAGTTGCAGAATCTGTTTCGCCTGTTGCGGATTGGTGGCAGCATCAAGCTGCGCCCGGAGAATTTCCGCCTGTTCTTTAGAGACCAGGCTGGTGGGCTTGTTCGACAAGCTTTGAAGCAACTGCTGTGCTTCGGGGAGCCGGTTCTCGCCAGCGTACAACTGCGCCAGAGCAATCTTCGCTAGCGCGGAAATCTCATTGCTGGAATCAGCAACCGTCTTGAGGTCGGATTCAGCGCCCTTCGGGTCGGTCTGGGTCTTCAACGCCCCGAGATAATACTGCGCCATCAGGCCTTCGTTCGTCCCCTGATCCTTCGCAACGACACTTGCGAGAGCCTTAATGGAGGCCTCGCGTCTTGCCGCTTCCGTCGGGAAGCTTGTCCCGAACTGTGGAGCCTCAGCCCCGACGGGAGCAGAGATGACGGTGAAAGCAGCCGCAAGATCCTGTTCACGCACTCCTTTGCGATGGTTCGAATAAGCGATCGCGCCGATGATGATGGCCGCAATCAGAACCACAGCCGAGCCCCAGCGGATCAGCGTGTCTCGATGTGTTGTCGAGTACAGTACAACCTTGCCTACTGAGTCGGAGAAGGCGTCGTGCTGGACTTGCTCCTTTAATTCATGACGGGTCAAACGGGGAAACTGCCTTTCGTTCCTATCCTGTCATGGCAAGCCGAACCGCTCAGAGCCGGAATTAGCCTCTGCATCGTTGGAACCCGCCGCAAGTATGGGAAAACACCTTCAGCCTAACACAAAAACCGCTCAATGCCGTAAAAGCATCGAAGGCGCCGCGCGGTTGTCTTGAAAGCTAAGCTCCTGACGGCGCGATAGCGCTGAGCTGTTTGGTTGCCTCATCCAGCAGATCAGCTTCTCTCTGCAATGCGCGTGCAACGCGGCTCACCTGCTCATCCACAATCGACCACTGCTTCTGTTCAATGGCCTCGCGGACTCCTGGAATCGTCTTCACTCCGTAACCGGTATAAAAGCCGGGAGCGTAAATCAAGTGTTGAAACCAGGGGCGGTTTGGCAGTCCACGCGAGTCCACCAGCATCCGTTCGGTTTGAATCAGCTTCGCGTTTAAACCGTCCGGCGCACGGCCTCCTGCCGCCGCCAAGGCCTTATCGTACGCGGCCGAAGCACGCATCAAGTCATCCGAGGCGTTCTCGAGTGGCGCGAAGTTCAGATACGGAGGTAGCGCCTCTTTGACAGGCGGGACCATTTTCTTCTTTGGATCCGCAATCGCGGTATAAAGGCCTTCATCTATCTCTTCGTTCTGCTCTTTGATCTTGTCCCGCTCGTCCTGCGCGAGTTTCTTCAACTCTCCGACATAGGTGTGGACCGTATCCGCAAAGTCGGTGAACTGGAATGGAATCACCGGAGCATCCGCGAGCCGAAGGATCATGGTTCCGGCCGTCTGCGCCAATGCGCGCCCGTACGAAAAATCGGTGTCCAGAAAGTGTGTATAGAAGTAAAAGTCATCGTAGATGGAATGGTATTGACCACCCACATCTTCGCCACCGTAGCCTACATCCAGGCTGGCGACGCCGAGATGATCGAGAAACACCGTGTAATCGGAGCCTGAACCAAGCGCGCCGATCGGGATGTCCGCGCGTGCGCGAAGTTGGCTCCGCTTCTCCGCGGTTGCCTTGGAGATACCCTCCAGGTGCGCCCGCTTCCACACGTCTAACTTCGTTTCCGGGTCATCGATATCTTTGATGACGCCGTTCACGAAATTCTCCAATGAATGAGAGCCGCCGGCGGAAAGGAAACCTCTACCATTCCCGTCAGAGTTCACATATGCAACCGCATGTTGACGCAGTTCGTCAGCGTGCGTCTCCGCCCACTCCGTGGAACCCAGCAAAGCAGGCTCTTCGCCATCCCAGAAGCAGTAAATAATCGTGCGATCCGGCTGCCATCCGCCCTTCAGAAGCTCGCCGAGTGCTCTTGCTTCTTCCAGTTCCGGACTGGCCCCGGAAATCGGGTCTTCCGCGCCATTGACCCAGGCGTCATGATGATTTCCACGAA
The DNA here is from genome assembly GCA_964658695.1 of uncultured Solirubrobacteraceae bacterium. Taxonomy (GTDB): domain Bacteria; phylum Acidobacteriota; class Terriglobia; order Bryobacterales; family Bryobacteraceae; genus Bog-105. The sequence goes on from CBAAAA010000202.1 coordinate 2,863, forward strand.
TCACCCATTCATCGGGATACTTCGCTCCTTTGATCTTCATGACCACGTCATAGAGCGGCTTTCGCTCCCAGTTGAACTTCAAGTGTAAGTGCACTTTCGCAGGCCCGGGACCGACGTGATACGAGATGGGCAGCGAACCGCGCCAGGCAGCGGGAACCATCTCTCCGGTAAGCGCCTTCAGCATCGGTTCGGCATCCTGATAGGAGATCGGCATCACTGGAATTTTGGTCAGTGTCCGCACCTGGTTTAGCGGTATCTTCTTTGCTCCGGGCACTGCGCCGATCCCCGGCGTCTGCGGGTCGCCTGGATATACAGGCATGTCCATGACGCTGCCACGCTGCACGCCCGACTCGGGACGCATCGGTCCTTGCGGATACGCATTGCCTTCCACATAGCCGTCTTCGTGCGGATCCGAGTAGATCAGACATCCGACTGCGCCATGCTCCGCCGCTAACTTTGGTTTAATGCCACGCCAGGATTGTCCATACCGCGCCAGCGCGATCGCACCCTGCACCGATATGCCCATACGCTCGAGCTCTTTGTAATCCTCGGTTGTCCCATAATTCACGTACACAATAGGCGCTGTCACATCGCCATCGATTGAGAAAGCGTTGTAAGTCGGAAGCTGCTCGCTCTTTTGTCCCGATGTCGGATCCCCTGCTATTTCAGGCTCCTCCAGCTTTGCCTTGTAATCGATGGGAGCAATCATCTCCACGGAGCGTTCTTTGGGTGTAGGAAACAAAGTGTCGAATGTCTCGATTTCGGCGTTCAGACCCCACGATTTCAGTTGGGCGAGAATCCACTCCGCGTTGTCCTTGTCGTACGCAGACCCGACATGATGGGGGCGGGCTGTGAGACGGCGCATATTCTCCCGGAGACGACCGGCGTCGGGAATCGCCCGGAATTTCTGTTCCAATTGCAGCTCGGAAGCTGAAGCCTGGTCGGAGTATCCGCGCAGGGAGCGGACAGCGTCGGCGGCTCCAACGTTGAGCACGAGAACGCTTGCCAGTCCGGCTGCCAGGCGATGCCTGGTTAGTAAAGAGAAGAACGCGCGCAGATTTCGCGCGGGAGTTGCCGGGCCATTACATAAGGGAGCAGGGGCTTCGCGCATGTTTCGTCATTGTAACGATTGACGTCATAGGTCAAGGGAAGCTTCAGGGTTTGGCCGTATGCAGATCAGCGGCTGTCTCTGTGGGATTCGTTAATGCCTGCGGAAAACGAACACAGAAACAAGCGCCTCCGGAGCGGTCAATTACACGGAGGTCGCCTCCCATGTCGAGCATCGTCTGCCTGGAAAGCGTCAAGCCCAAACCCAGACCGGAGCGCTTGCCCGTCACAAACGGTCTGAACATCTGACTTCGAATGGAAGCCGGAATACCCGGTCCGGTGTCCTGCACCATCACGTCCACTCCGCCGGCGGACTTCTCAATCCAGACGCGAATCTGACCGCCTTCCGGCATGGCATCCATGGCGTTTGAAAACAGATTGAAGAACACGCGCTCGGCCCGCGACCGGTCTGCCATGGCTTCCAGCGACTCAGGTATGCCGGACCTTACCTCGATGCCTTTATCACTGCCGAGAGTATCCGCGGCAGCGCCCACCACGTCACGCAACCGGCAGACTTCGATGGTTGTACTCTTCTGACCACGTGAGACATTCACCAGATCGCGCAGCAACTCTTGCAGCCGCTGCGAAGCTCGATATATATTAGTTGCGATCCGGCTGACATGTTCCGGCGGCAGGTGGCCATCGACAAGCATTTCAGCCCCGCCGTAAATAGCAGCAAGCGGATTGCGCAAATCATGCACCAATGAGGAGCCAAGACGTCCGATCGTCTGTATCTGCTCCTGCCGAATCAACTCGGCCCGAGCCTCCTCAATCGACTCACACATCCGGTTGAAGGTCGATGCCAGGCGGGAGAGTTCGTCAGAGCCCTCTTCCGGCACTCGCACGGCGTAATTCCCGAAGGCCACGGCCGTTGCGGCTCTGTCTAGTATTTTTACTGGCTCGAGCAGGCGTCTGGTCATGTACGAGCTGATCGCCAGCGCTGCCATGACCGTCAAACCCCAGGAGAGGGCCAGCAAGCCGTTCAGCTTCCGAAGTAAGGTGCTCTCGCCTTCATATGAGTACAGAACCTGCAGCTCGGCAATCGGGCGACCAAGAATGTCGGTCAGACTTTGGTTCGAGACCAGAAATCTCTCCGGCGAGACAGGAAGAGTGAGTTGGGCTAGCGTCGAAGCGAAGATCTGAGTCCCGTCCACAAACGCGAAGTCACTTCCGGGAGCGAGTCGTTTCAGTTCGTTTGTGACGCGGGCGTCGATCACGAACCCGGCGCACAGCACGTTCAGCAAGAGAGGTTCACTCGTGCCCTGGACATATACCGGGGTGAGGACAACGTAAAACAGCCGGCGGCCCACACGAAGGTACCCGGAAAGCTGTTTAGGAAACTTTGTTTCAGCCTCTCGAAGCGGGATGGTAGCGACCGGAAGTTCTCCACCGCTGGATCCCAGCGAGGCGATCAGATGTCCGTCCGGACTCAGCACCAGGAAAATCGCCGACTGATCGGAAATCCTGGACCACAACTCCTGGGCTGAGTCACGGATGGTCTGCGGATCGCGAGTCATGAAAGCGGCGCGCACATCCGACATCGCGCCCATCAGTTCGGTGGTCGCTGCAATCACCTGAGTTCGGGCCTTCCACACCGATTGATAGGACTGAATGCTCGCGCGAATCTCTGCCCGAACGCTGGAATCCGTTTCAGCCAGAAGGTAGCGCTGCATTCCCCACCCGGCGAGTGCGAACAGCGCAGTCACACTCAGCGAAGTGGCGAGAAACAACCTCCAGCGCAACGGCAATGTCCAGGCATGACCTGTCCACCCATGGTCTCTCACTTCATCACTCCGTCGTAACCTGAGTTTTCGCTGCCTGGCGGGTAATCCAGACCAAACTTATTCTTATGCGGCGCGTCTGGCAGATTGCCTTCGGAGAGTTGGATTGCCGCAACTGTTACCTCCTGCTGATCTCCGGCAACCGTAATGGATACGCCCGGCTGCTGTTTATCTTTGGCACGCTCGTCGTAAACACTGACCCGATACGTCCCGCTAGGAACTCCGGTGAATTCGTAACCACCGTTCGGGGGAGCTTTCAGGAAGTATGGCGTATCGACCACAAGGATAACGGCCGCCATGGATGGATGGATGTTGCAGAAGACGCGGACGATCCCGGGCCGACGGAATCGAATGGAGCGGCTTGTTCCTGGGGGATAAAGTCCCACGTCGAAGAGTTGGCCCTGGTAGGTCGAGAATGCATTGTGGAAAATCGGATCTTCGTTCGGAAAATCTACTATGGTCCCCGTCCTGACAACCAGCACATGGGGTTGAAAGCTTTTGTTCTTCTGCAGAAGTCGTACGTGGTCAGGCTTCGGTGGTGAGGGGAGCGGAACCGCTGGATCCAGCCATACCACCACATCGGCGGAAGGGTGGGCGTGTGGGGACGATGATTGCACTTGCACGCGTCCGGTCACGGTTGCGGACTGAATGGCGAGCGCCGCAAAGCTTTGCAGCAGCAGCAGGCTAAAAGAGGTACGCGACTGTGGCATCGAAGCGATGGGCTGAATAGGGCAGGGCATTGAGGTAGGAAGTCTGTGCCCGGCCGCCCTCAAAGCCAAGGACAACATTCGGAGCGATTCGGTAAAGAATGTTCCCGGCATAGGTCAGGCTTCTGAAGGGATCGTTAGCGGTCAGATCGGCTGCCGCATTTAATTGCCGGCCGGCATAAGCATCCAGGGTCAATCGCGCGGTAACTGGGAACGCCACTTGAAGCCAGCCAGCGGTGGCATGCACCGGAATCGCCCCATATTCGGTCAACGTCACGCCGGGCGATAGACCGCCCAGATTCCCGAAGTTCTCTCCATGCAGGAAAGTGCCGCTAAACTGCAGCCACCGTTCCGGCTCGAATTTGAAGTCGGCACTTACAACTCGCGACGGAGTTGATTGGCCCAGGATGTAACTGCTGCTGGCGTGGGCGCCGGCTCCCAAAGTAAGCCACGGTTGATCGTTCCGCGATCGCTGGTATTCGAGGCGAACTTCTGCTCCCGGCCGGTAGGCGGCAATTGAGGATTGATAGGGCAGCGCGGTGGCAGCATAGGTCTCATTCGTTTCGATGATTGCCGCCTGGGCTTTTAGCTGATTGTTGCCTCCGAGAGGGATGCGTTCTTCATACTTCGCTTGCGGCAGCCATAACCACAAATTGCCGGCGCCTGACAGGGGAGGGATGCCGACATGCGCAAACGAAGTGGGTTGGAGCGGTGCAATGATCGGCTTATCCTGGCCGAATGTGATGCTTCGTCTCCGCCAGTCAAAAGAGACGACCCCGCGCCTGATGCGGAGCACACTGTCCGTGGTGCCCGAGAAGAAGTCCATTGCCAGCGAACCGTGGATCTGCCCATCGCCAAGAATATGCGGACCAGAGTACTCGAGCCCAATAATCGATTGCCGTAGCGAGGCGCCTGTTCCCGATTCCTGGGCTCCATAACTGCTCGGGTATGATCCGGCATTGGTCTCAGTCGCATCGAACAGGAACATTCCCGTTAGTGAGATGGGAAAGCGCTGCGACGCACTTACCTTGGTTTGCTCCTGATCGGCTGTGCGCTGCTCCACCGTTTCCACCCTCTCATCAAGCGGCGACGTTTTCGGAGTCTCAGTAAGCTGCCGTCTGAGTTCGTGAATCTCTGTTAACAAGGCTGCGTTCTGCTTCTCCAAAGAGTCCAGCCGCTCAAGGATTTGTTGAATTTTCCCGACGTCTGGACTAGCTTGTTGGGAGAAAGCACGGCCAGGAAAGGAAAGCGCCGTAAGCAGAACGCAGACGCCGCTAAAGTAAGGTTTCCAACACAAGGCGCACCTCTTTCATCAGGAAAGGCTTCTTTACAATGGCATTCGGACTTCCCAGAATATCCCCTAGGTGGGGCATTGGGCTCTCCTGGGCAGTGATCAGAATGGCCGGTAGCCCCCGATAATTGTCGATCTGCCGGATTTTCCGGATCAAGGCAAAACCGTCGTCATCGGGAAGGTTCAGGTCTGTCACGATGGCTGCTAATGGCCGCCGTTCGATACCCAGGTATGCGAGCGCGTCTCTGCCATTGCCGAACATCACAACCTCAACATCGTCGATCTTCTCCAGGGCGAGGGCCAGCGAGGCCGCCAGCGAAGCCGTGTCCTCGATGATCAGAATGAGGCGGGGCATGAAGGGGTTCAGGGGAGAAAGCGATAGCCGACCCCATGAACTGTGAGGATGTGCTTCGGAACCACTGGATCCTGCTCGAACTTCTGACGCAGGCGGACCACGTGGGCGTCAACTGTCCTGGTATTCGGATAGAACTCGTATCCCCACACCGAATTAAGGATCACATCCCGCGTCAACACCCGGTCGGCATTTTGAATAAAGAACAGAAGCAGGTTATATT
>CBAAAA010000203.1:0-8316 GCA_964658695.1 uncultured Solirubrobacteraceae bacterium
CGAAATGGCCGAGACCGGTTTGCTCGCGGCTTACATTGCCGAGTGGCACGGGATTGAGAGCCTGGTGGTGCGTGACTTCTACCATCGATACACCGTCGATGAGCACACTCTGGTGGCCATCGAAACCATTGACAACCTGCTCGCCGACAAGCCAGGCACGCCGGCCCGCTTCCATGAATTGGCCGCTGAAGACGACGACCTCACCGTACTCCGTTTCGCACTGTTGCTGCATGACTTAGGCAAGGGTACCGAGCCAGGCAATCATGTGCACGGATCGGTACAGGTTGCCGAACAGATTCTCCATCGACTTCAGGTTCCCGAAGTAAAGAAAAGCGCGGTTCTTTTCCTGATCGAACATCATCTCGATCTATCCCTTGTCATGAACGGACGGGATCTCGAAGACCCGGCTACTGGTCGCTTCCTCACTTCGGGCGTGGGAACGCAAGAGCGCCTTCGCCAGCTTACGCTGCTTACTTACGCCGACATCAACGCCGTAAATCCGACTGCTATGACACCCTGGCGGCTGGAGCAGCTGTGGCGTGTCTACACGCTTGGCCAGGAACAGTTGACACGAGATCTTGCCATGGACCGTATCCGCCGCGATCAGGCTTTAGAGCAGCAGCTAGCCGGATCTCCGGAGTTAGCTGCCTTTCTCGAAGGCCTTCCGACACGGTATCTACGCACACACTCCCGGGAAGAGGTCGAGCGTCACTACGAACTCTCGAAGGCGGTAGTAAAAGACGGCGTAGCGGTCGAGATCCTGAAGCAAGCCGGCGCCTACGTCCTGGCTGTTCTGGCTAAAGACAATCCGGGCCTGTTCGCGCCTTTATGCGGCGCTCTGGCAAGCTTCGGCATGAACATCGTGAAAGCGGAGGCGTTCGCAAATGCCACTGGTTTGGCAGTGGACGTGTTTCGTTTTGAAGACCCGATGCGAACGCTCGAATTGAATCCTGGTGAAGTCGAGCGCCTTCGCTGGACCATCGAATGTGTGGTGCGAGGCTCGATCCAGGTGGGCGATCTGCTGAGACGCCGCCGTCCCACCCGTCTCCCAAGCAGCGGAGCAAAGATCCAGCCGCGGGTGCGTTTCAACAACGACGCCTCAGACAGTTCCACTCTCATCGATTTCGTCGGCGAAGACCGCCCCGGACTGCTGTACGATCTGGCTTCCACAATGAGCGCGCAGGGCTGCAATATCGAAGTAGTGATGATCGATACCGAGGCCCACAAAGCCATCGACGTTTTCTACGTCACCAGAAACGGTGCGAAATTGGATGAGTTTACGCAAGCCAAACTGCAGGAAGAAATCCTGCGCGTCGCGATGCATTCATAAAATCCCGCCGGTCGCGGCGCTAGCGTTCTCCCCACTTCAACTTCTCGCGCAGCACGTCAAAGAACAGCAGCTTGGGGGGCCGGATCAGGCTGACTGCCTTTTGTGAAGAGCGGCAGACGACGCGATCGCCTTTGCATAACGGCTCACCGGTCTGGCCGTCGATGGTCAGATAGGTTCCCTCTTCCCCATGCGAGAGCACCTGAATCACGCTCGTTTCCGGCACGATCACGGGGCGGTTCGTTAGCATGTGCGGACAAATTGGCGTTATGCAGACAGCCGACACGGTAGGGAAAATCACCGGGCCGCCAGCTGACAAAGAATAGGCCGTTGAACCAGTCGGCGTGCAGATGATCAAACCGTCTAATTTGTAGGCCGCTACAAAGTGATTGTCAACGTAAGTATCCAAGTCGATCATGCGCGCCAGCATGGACTTGGTAATCACCACGTCGTTCAGCGCCGTATACCTGGCGATCACTTCGCTGTTCCGGACCACTTCACAATCCAGCAGCTTTCTTTTTCCAATACGCGACTCGCCGCGTAGCGCTCTCTCCAACTCCGGATAGAGTTGATCGAGCGTGATCGACGTGAGAAAACCAAGGTGGCCCAGGTTAACCGCCAGCAGCGGAATGTTCCGGCCGGCGATCACGCGCGCAGCGGAAAGAAGCGTTCCATCGCCGCCCAACACAATCACCATATCCGCGTCGTCGGGCAATTCTTCCCGCGCAAAGCAGACCGATTCACCGGCATATTTGGCGGTCTCCTCGTCCACGCGGTAGCGAATGCCTCGCTCCGTCAGCCACGCCAGCAGCCCACAGACTATCTCCGGCGCTTTGCTGATCTTGGGCTTGGAAATGATCGCGACAGTAGAAATTTTATCCATCAAGCGGCAGCCGGTTCCGAAACAGTCACTCTTGACTATAACTTCGACTGGCTTGCCTGCAAGTGTGACTGGAAATTGATATGTTAAGGACGCATGCGTAAGCGAACTGCACTCTGCTCAATCCTTTTGGGGACGCTTCTTCTCGGGGTTTTGGCTTATGCCGACCTGAACAGACAACGCGGCAATGGACCGAATGACATTCCGCAATCCACCTTCTTCGTCCATCGCCTGAGTAGCGATCACGCAGAGGGTATCGCCAGCATTGACGTCAACGGGGACGGCAAACCGGATCTGGTGAGCGGCGCATTTTGGTACGAGAACCCCGGCAGCCAGGGTGGCGAGTGGAAGCGGCATCAGTATCGCAAGGTGGAAGTCGTCGGTGAGTTTGTTTCCGATTGCGGCGAGTGGGCGGTGGATGTCAATCACGATGGCGCTCCCGACATCGTGACGGTTGGCTGGCAGACCGACGGGCTGTGGTGGTACGAAAACCCGAAAAAACTGGATGCTCCCTGGACCAAGCACTTTATCACCCACACCATCGAAACCGAAGGCGGCTGGATGGCCGATATCAACGGCGACGGTAAGCCCGATCTGGCGCTCGCTCATTATGGACGTTCCGGCGTCATCTGGGTGGATTTTGCAGGACCGGAACCCAAGGTTCATAAGGCGGGCGGTCATGATCAGGACGGCCATGGCATAGGAATCGCGGATGTCGATGGCGACGGCAAAATGGATATTCTAACGCCGCACGGCTGGTTCAAGAACATCGATGCCGATAACGACAAGCTGGAATGGCACGGCGACTGGGATCTTGGCGAAACCGGCTTCCCCATTATCGGCTACGACGTAAACGGAGATGGGAAGACGGACCTGATCTACGGGCGAGGCCACAGCTATGGCCTGTACTGGATGGAGAACAACGGCGGCGGTCACTGGACCAAGCACACCATCGACGAATCATTCTCTCAAGTTCACGTATTGAAGCTGGCCGATCTGGATGGCGACGGGAAGCCTGAACTGCTGGCGGGCAAACGCTATCGCGGTCATAACGGCAATGATCCGGGCTCCTACGATCCACTGGTCGTTTACTACTTCAAGATCGATCAAAAAACCGGTACATTCACGCGCTATCCCATCTCAGTCGGCGGCACGCAGGCCGCTGGAACGCAATTCATTACGGAAGATTTTGACGGCGACGGAGACCTCGACATTGCGACGGCCGGAAAAACAGGCGTTCACCTGGCGGAGAATCTGAAAGTCGATAACGTTCCCAAAGAGACGCGCGAACAGGAGTTACTACTCGACAAAAACTGGCCGTTTCCCGGCGAGGGCCAGGAGGTCGAATGGCAACACGCTCCCAGCAAATAACTGCGCGCGCGCAAAAGCTGAGATTCGTTCGGGCTATACTGCTCTTCTTTCCTTTTGCGTTCATGCCACCAAATCTTACTGAGGCACAAAACATAGCGGCGGAAAACTTCAGCGCGTTCAAAACGGTCGAGCAGGGTATCGAGGTGGTGCACCTCAAGGACGCTGGCCGCGCCATGGAAGTGTCGGTGGTTCCATCGATCGGCAACCGGGCGGTCGAGTTCAAGATTCATGAGAAGAACATCGTGTTCTTTCCGTACCCGGGTATGGACGCCTTCGCGAAACACCCCGGATTGAATGGAATTCCGTTTCTGGCTCCCTGGGCTAACCGGCTGGACGAAGCGGGTTTCTGGTCTGACGGCACGCGCTTCGCTCTCAATCCTTCGCTGCACAATTATCAAACCGACCAGCATGGCCTGCCGATCCACGGCCTGCTGACGACTTCTCCGCTCTGGCAGGTCGAGACGATGAGCGCCGACGCCAACTCGGCACAGGTGACCAGCCGGCTGGAGTTCTGGAAATATCCCGCACTGATGGCGCAATGGCCGATTGCGCACGAATACGAGATGACTTATCGCCTGGCCGAGGGCGCGCTTGAGGTGAAGGTGACCATCTCGAACCTCAGCGCGAGCGCGATGCCGGTCGCAATTGGCTTCCATCCGTATTACCGGATACCGGATAAGCCTCGGGATGAATGGGTCGCCACGCTGCCGGTTCGTCAATCGGTTCTGACGGACGCGAACTTGATTCCGACCGGTGAATTCAAGCCACTCGATTTACCCAATCCACTGCCACTCAAAGATCACATCCTCGACAACGGGTTCACGGATATGGAGCGCGATGCGGAGGGCCGTGCCCACTTCCTGCTGCAATCAGGCGGAGAGTCTATCGAACTGATGTTCGGTCCCAAATATCCTGTTTCTGTGATTTGGGAACCGCGCTCCTATGATGGGAAACCCGCTGAGTTCATCTGCTTTGAACCGATGACTGGCGTTACCAATGCCATCAACCTTCATCATGCCGGAAAGTACCAAGGTCTCCAAACTGTGGCAGCCGGGTCAAAGTGGACTGAGAGTTTCTGGGTTAAGCCGACTGGATTTTAGGAATGGCTAAGAATAAAGTGGTTTCGCGGCCCACTTCGGATTCCACCCATATCCGTCCTTTATCCGTCCTTTGAGAACGATCTACAATCCACTTACAGATTGGCAAACCCAAGCCAGTACCGGGTATCTCATTCGAGGCGTGAAGGCGACGAAAGGCCTGGAAGATCTGTTGGTGAAATTGGGGCGCTATCCCAATACCGTTGTCTCGAACAGAGAACAGGCGCTCATTTTCCCGCTGCTCGGCTGCGGCCTCGATAAGAGGCCGGGCGATAGCGCCTGATCTAAGTCTGTTCGTCAGCGAACACTGACATAGGCCAACTCGCTGTCGATCAGCTCATTTTCGGGCACAAGCCCGGTGGCGAGCTGGCGATCGAGACAATAGTCCGTCACGACTTTCGGCAGAGCGTAAGTATTTTCCGCAGAGCGTGAGATAGTTGAATGACGAGACCCAGACCTTTTCCGGCGACCAAGCAAAGCCGAGAGTGAATCGGCCAACGCACAAAAGTCCGACGGAAAAGAATGGAGCCCCCTGGGCCGGTGAAGTTGCTTGTGTCGTGACGCGCCAGAGCACAAAGAAAACCAGCCCATGGGGGGAACAGCCGATCTGCACGGCGGCGATCAGCTATTCGTTTATACGATAGAATCTGGCGTAAGTCAGTTCGTTCTCGTGCATTATTGACTGCCCGCCAGGTTCAGACTCCGATTTCGCTCCTATGTCTTTATCCAGCGAGCCGACATACACAAACACGCTTCTGAAAGTCTTCGACCGTGAAACGATTGCGCGTCTCGGCCTCAAGTCTGTCCTTTTCAAGGTGGGGCAAACGATTGAGGCGCCTGGGGAGCCGATTCGATATGTGTATTTTCTCGAATGCGGAGTGGCTTCGATGACGACAACGTTTATGGACGGATCTGAGGTTGAGGTCGGTATGTTCGGTTATGAATCGGTCATTGGTGTTTCGGCGCTGATGGGAACAATCAAGAGCCTGAACGATGTTTATGTTCAAATACAGGGCACCGGATATAAGTGCGGTTTAGAGGCCGCCAAAAAGGAGTTCGACCGCGACGAGATGTTCCATAACCTGTGCCTGCGGTATGTTCAGGCTCAACTGGTTCAGTGCATCCAGTCGGCCGCTTGCGCGGCAAGGCATAATTTTGAGCAGAGACTCTCCCGCTGGCTCTTGATCAGCGCCGACAGAGCACACACCGACACCTTCAGGATGTCGCAGGAGTTTCTCTCGCACATGCTCGGAAGCACGCGGCCCACGGTGTCTTTGGTCGCAGGAACCCTCAAGAAGGAAAAGTTGATCACTTATACCAGGGGTCAGATTCGGATTGTGAACCGCGAAGGACTCGAAGAACGTGCCTGCGAGTGCTACCGGGTTATCAGGAATTATTTGAACAGCTATGAATCACTGGAAAGCTTAAACATGGCGTAATCGGCGCGAATGTATCCACGTTTCCAGGAATCGCTGGCTGCCGCCGACGGAGCGGATTTGGCAGGCCTCGATTACCACTTGAACACTACCGAGAAGATCGGCCCCTTCAGCCTCACAGTAATCCCGCTGCCGCCATTGCCGGTCTCATGTAAATCGGCGTTCACAGCTCTGTAACCCGCCTGAAATCCCAGGTGTCCGAACCAGGCTCCGGCATTGCCAGCCGCCTCGGTGTAGTAGCCATAGGAACCGAATCCCATGCCGCGGATCTCGCCATCGACATCGAGCCAATGACGGCCGGGAATGGGAAAGATGCGAAACTCGGAGCCCGCCAGTGGAAGCCCGATCATCTCGGTTTTACTCGCCGTTGTACTCGTCGTCACCGACAAAATCGTACCGGTGGCTCCGAGATACGCGCCGCCGGCAGAGAAGCCCAGATGTCCGGCCGGACCGCTCAGCACGTCGTACTGGTAGCCGCCGAATACATACGTCAAGTTGGCGTTCGAATGCACGGTGTCGCTGACGTGAAATGTCTCGCCCCGATAGACCAGCGTGCGATCCACAGTGTTGTTGCCAGCGAGGGCGAAGGGCGTGCCTTCCACCACAATGCGCTGGCGGCGGGTTGGTTTGAACACGAATTTCCCGTAAAACGTCGGCTGCTGTTGCTGCACGCCGAGATCGCTCACCAGGTCGATCGGCGTCCCCGATGCCTGGATTGTCCCTCCCGGGTTCACTAACCAGGCCGATCCGGTGATCTCCACACGGAATAGCTCCGGGCTCTCAGAACCGGTGCCCGGAGTATCTGCGCCAAAACTCAGCTGACCGCAAAACGCAGTAGCCGCCACTAGACAAACGATTGAAGCTTTCATTACGACCGTAAGCTCTTTCACCTTAGCGTAGTTCTCTGGTGTCAGCGTTCTTACTTTCTCTTAATACATTTCGCAACCGAAACGTTTAATGTTCAATTCACGCAACGCAAATGGCAGAGACACATAAAACCCGCAGCATGAAGGTGGGCAAATCATATAAATGCGGAATCAGGCCAAAAGCACTTTCCAATTTTTCTGGAGAGACAGCTCGATTCACAAAGACTTTCGGTCGGGTGTGTCACTGCACAGCCACACCATGTACTCCGAAGAGAGCCTGGACATCCTGCCACGCTACACGGGCAAAATTCCGGTACTGAAACATGCGCTGGATGAAAGCGTTGATTACAATCGCGCTTACTGGACGCCGCCACTAAGCCCGCGCCAGGCATACCGGCTGGAAGAGAAACAGATCACTCGCAAGCTTCAGCTTCCTGGCCTGATTTCCATCACCGATCACGACAACATCAAAGCAGGAATGCTGCTGAGAGTGCTGGACCGCTCCCGCCATGCGCCGGTCTCGACGGAGTGGACGGTGCCGTTCGGTACCACCTTCTTTCACTTTGGCATCCACAATCTGCCCGCATCGGAGGCGAGCGGCATCATGGAGGAGCTGCGGCGATTCACGGCCTATCCCGACCCCGCGGACCTTGGGGCGAAGCTGGCAATGCTGACCTCGTACCCGGCTGTGCTGGTCGTCATCAATCATCCGCTGTGGGACGAGAAGGGCATCGGCTCGGGGCTGCATTTTGACACCTTGGCGAAGCTGATGCGGGAGCACCGCGGTTACATTCACGCTCTGGAACTGAACGGATTACGATCGTGGGCCGAGAACCGGCGCGTCATTCGCGTGGCGCAGCAGGCGGGCATCGCTTCGCTTTCAGGCGGCGACCGCCATGGCCGCGAACCCAATGCAATTCTGAACCTGACTTCGGCAACGAATTTCCGGGAATTCATTGAGGAAGTGCGTTACCGCCGCACGAGTCACGTGGTGTTCATGCCGCAGTACCGTGAATCCTTGAACCTACGAACGATGCAGACCGTGATCGACATTCTTCGGGAATATCCGGAGACATTCCAGGGCCGCCGCACCTGGCCGGAGCGCGTTTACTATCGCCAACCGGGTAGCGCAGAAGGCGTCACGCTGGCGTCGATCTGGCCCCAGGGTAACTTGCCAGGCATCTTTAGATGGGTCACCCGGGCCGCAAAGATCGCTGAATGGCGTCCTGTGCAGGCCGGCTTTCGGCTTGCCTGGGAAGATCGCCACTCCGTGTGGGGTTCCCCGAATGCCTTCGACACGGAGAGGGAGATCGCTGCCTGAACACCAGTTGCCCGAACC
>CBAAAA010000204.1:0-8227 GCA_964658695.1 uncultured Solirubrobacteraceae bacterium
TACGGTAGAAGTTTTTCAAATCGCGGTTGCCTAACCGAAACGCCGCTTGCAGAATCACTCAAACCGAACGCAACGTCTCGGCTGGATCTGCTAAGGCAGCACGCCTGGCCGGTAGCCAACATGCAATTGCCGTAACGCCAAGCAGCACGAGTGACGCTGCGGCGAGGCCCTTTACATCGACGGAACTCGTCTGAAAGAGCCAGGCACGCAGCATCGGCCCGATGGCGACGGTCAGTAGCAGCCCTAGAACGACGCCTATGCCAACCAACGCCAGGCCATTGCGCATCACGGTGCCAGCCACTTGTTCGGACGGGGAGCCTAAGGCCATGCGAATGCCGAACTCGCGTTTCCTCAACAAGGTGGCGTAGCTAAGCGAGCCGTACAACCCAACCGCGGCCAGCACCAGGGCATTCGCCGAAAATACAATCAGAATCCACATCAGCAATTTCTGGGGAGCGGCAGACAAAAGCAGATATTCGTCTAGCGTGCGAATGTGGTCGACAGTAACATTCACATCGAGATCTCGCACGATGTCGCGAATGTTCTGCGGCAAACCGGGCGTCGTGACTGCAGTTCGAATAAGCAGCGAGAGATCGCCCTCCGGAAACTGCGCGATCGGGACGTAGATTTCCGGCGCTATTTGGGATTGGAGCGCCGCATGGCGAATTCCACCTACAACACCAATGATAGTTTTCGCAGCATTGCCGCCCCAGCCCAACAAGACGCGGGCGGTCAATGGGTTGCCGCTACGGATGAAGCGTCTGACAAACTCCTCGTTCACAACTCCGACGGGCGGGCGTTCCAAGTTGTCTGCAACAGTGAAGCCGTTCCCCCGAAGCAGCGGAATACGTAGCGTCCGGAAGTAGCTTGGGTCGACGAACCGCAAGTTAGTGGTAGTGTTGCGCGGAGTTCCGCCGTCAATGATCTCAATTTGTGTCGAGTTGTTCTGTCCGCTCAAAGGTAAACTTTGCGCAACGCTGGCCGATGTCACCCCGGGCAAGGTACGAATTTTGTCGAGCAGGCCGTAATAGAAGCGCGTTACTTTGGGGGACCCGGCCGGATACGCGCCGCCCGGCAGGGCTATTGCAGCGGTCAAAACCTGGGATGAATCAAAGCCTCGCGGCTCATGCAAAATGTTCCAAAAGCTGCTAGTCAACACTGCCGCCGAACAGCAGAGAACCATGCTGAGCGCCACTTGTCCCAAAATGAGCAGCGCGCCCGGTTGGAATCGCAGGGCCTTGGGTACGATGCTGCCGGAGAACTGATAACGGGCCACTTGTTTCAAGCTGCCCGCCAGGTCGCATCTCGCAGCCACCAGGGACGGCATCAACCCAAAGATCAGCCCCGCCAGCACAGAAGCCCCAAACGCGTAAGCCAGTACCGCGCCGTTGATGCACGCACCTTCCAGTCTTGGCGCTTCGAGCGCCGCGAGTGTTCGCAGGATGGCGAGCAGCCCCGAAGCTAAGGCCACACCCGCCAAACCGCCCATTAACGATAGGGTCAGACTCTCTACCAGCGTTTGCCGGATCAGTCGCGTGCGCGCTGCTCCGAGTGATGCACGCAGAGCAAATTCGCGCGCGCGGCCTAGCGCTTCCACCAAGAGCAAAGTCGCTGCGTTCGAACAGCTAATGGCCCAAACGCAACAAGTGGCGCCGAACAGAATCCAGAACAGTGGCCGCACTTTGCCCGCGACGTCCTCCTTAGCCGGCCGTAGTTGCACGCCACGCTGCAAGTCGAATTGGGAATGCTGCCGCGCGATGCCGCCGCTGATTACTTTCATGTCTGCTTGCGCCTGCGCGAGCGTGCAGCCGGAGCGTAATCGCGCGATCGCAGCGTCGTAGCGTGGAAACCCGCGGCTCTTTCGGATGCTGCCGCCCCATGAGCTTGTCTCCGCATCGATCGAAACGGTGACCCAATAATCGACGCCATCGTTCTGGATCGGAAACGCCGCCCGTTCTGCAAGCACCCCGATGATGCGATAACGCGCGCCATCTAGTGCGAGCGTCTGGCCAACGATATCCGCGCGTCTTTGAAAGCGCGTTTGCCAGAGTCGGTCGCTAATGAGTATGTTGTGCGGGCTGTGCGGCTGATCTTCGGAGTCGCCGAACAGTTTTCCGCGAAGAGGATGGACAGCTAACAACCGGAAGAGATTTGCGGAAATGATCGCGCCATAGGCGCGCTGCGTCCGATCTCCCACTCTCAAGGCCGAACTGTCCGAGGCATAGACAGCCATCGACTCGAAACTCTTGTTCAAGACCCGCCAATCCTCGAAATTCGGGTAACTCACACCCTCCAGTCCGTCCTTCGAAATCTGGTGGATCGTGACCAAGGCGCCAGATTTTTCGAATGGCAGGGCATCAAAGACCACTGCTTTCAAGGCGGTGAAAACGGCTACGTTCACGCCAATTCCGAGCGCCAGGGTCGCAACCAGGGTAGCTGTGCGCGTTGGACTTTTCGTCAAAATACGCAAAGCAAAACGCAGGTCGCTATAGGAATCCGACAGCAGTCCACCGCCTTTGGCTGCAAACGCATCTTCATGCATCTGCAAGGCATGCCCGAACCGGTGTGCGACTTGCGTTGTTGCTTCCTCGCCGCTGAGGCCGCGACGGGCCTCATCTTCCGCTGCCATAGCGAGGTGAAATTCCCGCTCGGCCGCGATTTCCTGGTGAACCTGCTCCTGACGGAACAGTATACGAACCTTCGCCAGTACTCGAGACCACATCAGTTTGCCCCCAGAATCTTGGCGACCGCCAGCGACACATACGCCCAGTGCCGCTCTTCTTCTTCGAGCTGTTTGCGCCCGTTTCGGGTAAGAGCATAAAAGCGCGCGCGGCGTCCGTTCTCGCTGGTTCCCCAACTCGCTTTTATCCAGCCTTTTTGTTCAATGCGATACAGCGCAGGGTAGAGCGTACCCTCCTCAATGGACAGCATCTCTTCTGCAAGCTGCTGGATGCGCTGACCGATCCCATAGCCGTGCAGTGGCTCCAAAGAAAGCGTCTTCAGCACTAATAAATCCAGTGTTCCCTGTGGCAGATCGGGCTTTCTTCGAGGCATACTATTTGCTTCTGGGGAAAGTATGATGTTTTTTTTTCAGAAGGTCAAGAGTAGACAGTCTTGCAAGCACTTGTAAATTGTCCAGCAGACCGGAGACGTCATGCAAACGGACGTGCTGCATTTCGAGTCGCGAATCCGTTTGAGAATATTACCTTTGATAGTTTCTGACGGTGCCCCTGCAGTCGCAAACTTTGGGACCGTGATGACATTGTAGTCGCACGGGCGTTAAGTGCAAAGTCAACGCACATCGAGCGGATAGATCGCCTTGTAGCGTTAGGACTCAATCTGGACTGATGCGGCACGAGGAAGTGATGGAGCGGACTTGAGGCAGATCGCCGGATTAGTTCGGATTGAACGGTTTGAAGGAAGGCGCCCGCGTTGGCGGGGGACCGCCGTGTACGGCCCTGCACGCACGGTGGTGTGGCAGGGGTCGGTGGGTCGGGGAGATTGCTGAGAACGCCGGACAACGCGGGGCCGACCTAGACCACAAGGCCCACCGCGCGCATCAGCGCCAGCGCATTGCTGCGTGTGACAATCCCCGATCGGAGCTGATAATCGAACTCAATCTTTCCGTCAACGATTCGATCTTCAAAGTGCGCGTTACGGGCGCGGCCCTGAAGATCCTGCTCAATCTCGGCCAACGCAAGATCATGCGTGGTGATCAATCCGATGGCTCCGTTCTCCACCAGGGTCCGCACGATCGCGGAAGCTCCGATCCGTCTGTCGTGAGAATTCGTTCCACTCAGCAGTTCATCCAGAAGGAACAACGCGGTTGGTTGGTGCCTGGAGAGATCCACGATGTTGCGAAGCCTGGTGATCTCGGCGTAGAACCGCGACTTGTTGTCCTGCAGCGAGTCCGTCACACGAAGCGATGCTCCTACCTGAAGCGGAGAGATCCGCAAATGCGAGGCGGGAACGGGCGCCCCAGCCCAAGCCAAAACAGCGTTCAGACCGATGGCGCGCAGCAATGTGCTCTTGCCAGACATGTTCGAGCCCGAGATGATCAAAAGTCGCAGATCACCACCGAGTGCGACGTCGTTCGGAACGCAAGTGGCGCGCGGGAGCAGCGGATGTCTCAGTGCGCTGGCCTCAAACACCGCCGGTTCCGTCACCAAGTCGGGAAAAGACCAATAGGGGCGCTCAAAAGCCAGTGAAGAAATAGACGAAAGGGCCTCAAACTCCCCGACAGCTTGCAGCCATTTGCCAACCTGGGGCCCATTCTCCTGCCGCCACGCCTCGATCGCCAGGCTGCACTGTTCGTTCCACAGCAGGATGGGCCGAATGATCTTTACGAGCAGGTGATCATTCGAATCGAGCCACTCCATCCACCGTCGCAGCCGTGCTATTCGTCTGGAGGCCGGCCAACCGTTTGTCCGAAGATCATTCTGGACGCCGCTTAAACGGACAGACTCGAACTTCTCCTGCTCCAGTCTCGCGAGCACCAGCGAGAGGATCTGCAGGTCCTGCGCCGGGGTCTCCACTCCGGCCATCACGCGTTCCACCCGCTCGTGGAGTAAAAACATCAGGGAGAGATTGCAGGCCATTACCAGCAGAAAAGGGAAGAGCGGCAGAAGGTGAGCGAAGAATGCCAGGAAGGCGCCTGTTGCCGCGATCGAAAGGCAGAGCGTGACGATCCTCAGCCCTGACGGGAAGACAATAGGCGGCCGGGACCCCCAGTCCGCAACCTTTTCCGGATGCACATCGGAACGGACGTCCTCTCCGAGTAGCGCAATGTCTTCCCGCAGATCGAGCCGGGGCGCCAGCTCGACAACGGCCGCCTGACGCGCCTGCGCTTCCTGAGCGTCCGCGGGGGCGAGCAGCCAGTCTGCCAGTATGCGTTCCCCTGGACCAGTGCGCGCGCAGGATAGTAATTCAAAAAGCGAGCCCTTACCAAAGACGTCCAGATCATTGGCATAGACATGATCATCGTTTCGAAAGGGGTCGCCGGTAGATCCCGTACCCATCCAGGCATCCTGCACGCGTGATAGCGCCTTGTTATAGAAGGTGAGCGCGCGTGACGACAGAGTGCGTTTGCGAATCACCCGTTGATGCCAGGCGAAGAGTGCGATAAAGGCGACCACGGGCAGAGCCAAAAGCGATGCGGGAGTTTTATGCGCTCCGAATGCGAGCCACGCCAGCAGCAGTGCAATGCCTGCCAGCACCAACCTCCAGTTTCCAATCCTGATGAACTGGCGGTGTAATAACAACTCCTCGGCCAGACGGCGGTCACGGCGCGCGGAGTATTCCTGAAGCGGATCCATGCGTTCCAAGGATAACGGGGCGTGTCATAACAGAGAGGATGCACAGCGGCTGGCTGCGATGGTGGACCGACAACGTTCCGCTGATTCAACAAACGACGTTTCCTCGCGTTCTCATTGCGCTGATTTTAGGGGCCGTCATTGGGGCCGAGCGGCAGTGGCGTCAAAGAGCGGCGGGGATGCGGACCAATACTCTCGTCTGTTTTGGAGCCGCGGCCTTTGTCGATTTGGGGACGACCGTCGGTGGCGCAAATTCCACTAACGTGATTGCTTATGTGGTCTCCGGGGTCGGATTTCTTGGAGCCGGAGCCATCATGAAAGACGGCGGCAGTATTCGCGGCCTGAACACTGCCGCCACACTCTGGTGTTCAGCCGCGGTGGGAGCTTGTGCAGGCGCAGGCGAACTTTTGGATGCGGTCTTCCTGACGGTACTTCTGGTCGGAATCAATCTGGTCTTCCGGCCGCTGTCCCGGTTCATCGATCGTCGCTCGCTCGCCCGGATTATGCAAAGCGTCGATGAGCCCGTTATCTACCAGATCAGCGCGGTCTGTCCGGCCAGTAAAGAGACTGAGGTGCGCGCTCTACTCTTGCGAGCCTTAGCCGAACGCCCTCTGTTATTGCGAGAACTCCGCAGCGAAGACATTGGCGAATCCGAAGACGTGTTTCTACGCGCCGAGGTGGAGGCAGCCCGGCGCGAGAACCAGTTGATGGAGGAACTGGCGACCGAATTGCGCCGTGATAATGACGTCTCGAAGGCGGAATGGTCAGAAGTACGCCCGGATTCAGAGTAGCGTTAAGAGCCCGGTACGCGAGTTATTGCGCCGCGAAGTTCGGGCCGAATGTTAGGATCGGTCCGTGGAAGAGCATGAGGTCTATTCGGTCGTCGGTGACGAGGGTTTCCACAAACTGATCGCGGCCTTCTATCGTCAGGTCCCTCTGGATGAAGTACTCGCGCCCATGTATCCGTCGCAGGACCTGACCGGGGCGGAGAAGCGGCTCCGCGATTTCCTGATTTTTCGCTTCGGCGGTCCTCAGCGCTACATTGAAGAACGCGGCCATCCCCGGCTGCGCATGCGGCACGCGCCATTTTCCGTGAATGAACTTGCCCGGCAGCATTGGCTGCGGATGATGGGTAAGGCGCTCAGCGAAGTTGACGTTCCGGAAGAAGCCAAACATCTCTTATGGGCCTACTTCGAATCAACTGCCGCGGCGATGATCAATCGACCTTAGGCTGTAAGTTCAAAGCGGCCGGTGCGGCTATTCACGCGGGCGGGAGAGCGGTGGGATGATAATCTGACGGCGCCCGAAAATTCGCGCATCGAGTGAGTAAGCACCGGGGCCGAGGAGAACAAGAGCTGTGCTTACACTCAACGTCAGCACCGCGGGCACAGGACCCTCAAACAGGTTCGGCGCTGTGACGGGCAGCCATGCCATAGCCACGCCGGCAGTTCCTAAGCCAATCACGGCTCCGCTCGCCGGAGTAAGAAGACCCAGCAAAAGCATCAGACCGCTGGCGATCGCTAAGGATCCGATGCTGGCCATCTTTGGCGTGAGATCTCCGGGACTGTCCAGATAGAACAGCCCTTGTGTTCCAGCGCACATCCCTATAGAAAGCCGCAATAAAAGAAGACCGACCCCAGACAGTCCGCCCGGGTAGTTGGAAAAAAGTTGTAGCAGCCCGGGTCTCCTTCATAAGCGTGTTCGCAAACACCGCCGTCCTGAGTGTAGGGGTTAAAGGGGAAAAGCGAAACACACACATGCGGGATATTCAAATCACTACTTCGTGTGATCGACGGACTTACAACTGAATGAAGCCGCGGCGAACTGCAATGGCTACCGCTTGTGTCCGGTCGCTTGCGCCCAGCTTTTCCATGATGTGCTTCATGTGCGCTTTGACCGTTTCTTCAGCAATGAAAAGCTTCTCCGCAATATCCCGATTACGATTGCCGCCGGCCACATGTCGCAGCACGTCCGTCTCGCGCTCAGTCAGGACGTCTTCTCCTAAGTGCTCCGCAAGACTGGCCGCCACTTCAACAGGCACATGCCGTTTTCCGGCATGAACCTCCCGGATCACTTTCAGCAATTCCGCAGGATGCATGCTCTTCAGCAGATAGCCGCGCGCGCCCGCCTGCAATGCGCGCTTCATCTCAATGTCGCCCTCAAAGGTGGTCAGCACGATGAAGCGGGCTTCGGGGAACTCCTTAAGGATGGCGATCATGACATCGATCCCGCTGCGGTCAGGAAGCCGGAGATCCATGAGCGTCACCGAAGGCTGGCGAAGCCGAAACTGTTCCAGCGCTTCCGCACCGTTGGCTGCTTCCCCCACCACCTGCATGTCCGGTTCATCGTTGATAATCGCGGTAATGCCCTCGCGCAGGAGCGGATGATCGTCTACACTGAGTACCCGGATTCGAGCTTCTTCAGGCATCTCTCTCCAAACCTCGCGGTTCGCAACGGGTCCAATCGGGTTAGGGGCGATAGGGATCGCACCTGTGACCCTCAGCTTAGAAAGCTGCGTATTCGTCAGTATATCAATGAAAAATAAGCATCAGGAATGAATCGTTTGAGCAGTGTTAAGCCCCTATCGAAGCTCCATTTTTGCCGGTCATGGAAGGTCGGCCGACATCATCACGCCGCCCGGTAAGCTCGAAAAACGCGTCCCGCCGAAACGTGTGGGCCGCCCACGTGAATTGGCGCGAGCCTGGCGGAACGGATGATGCGGGACGAGTATCAGCTTATCATCGAAAATCTGAAACAGCATGCCGGTGACCAATATCTGCGCCGACAAAAGGGGCCGGCTGACGCCGCCGTCCTTCCAGCTTTCCAGAGACGGAATAGGCTCTTGTAGGCGACGACGCCTGCGCAGTCATTGAAATTGCCGAGCGGCGATGGCGGTGTAAGGTAATCGCTCGATG